>PEAL01000252.1 GCA_002753725.1 Deltaproteobacteria bacterium | reverse complement strand
CCCCAGATATCGTAGAGGTCATTGGATGTTCCACTGGTCATGGCTGACCATGAACCAGACATATAATGAAGGATGGTTCCTGCTGAACCCACAGCAAAAGCCTCTGTATTATTTGCCCATATGCCATAAAGATCATTAGATGTTGTGGAAGAAATCGGTACCCAATTACCATTGGTATTTTGTACAATTGTACCTGAAGCTCCAACTGCAAAGAACTGCCATTGATCATTTCCATAGATACCAAATAAATGGTTGCTGACATTACTGGTATCAGTGAACCATGATCCGGATTTGTATATTATTTCACCCGCATTTCCAACAGCATATATAGCGGGATCAACACCCCATGCAGCATTTTTTATGTTAGAGCCAACGCCACCATCATTGTTCCATAGAGTACCATTATATTTTAAAACAGTAGTGTCTGCAAAAGCATAAAGATTATCTGTCGCTGTCCCCCAAATGGCATAAAAATCTCCTGAATAGCCATGAGGAATGATATTCCACGAATTGCCTTCCAGCTCCAGGAGGGTTAATGAATAACCCGCAGCATATACGTTTGTTGAATTTAACACAAATATATCATTGATATCAGCAGTTACCCCACTATTCATTACTGTCCATTGGTTATCCAGCACAATTGAAGGGGCATCAGAAGCATTTAAAACAGTGATCAGTGATTGTTCTACAAGAATACCATTTAAATCACCCGTCACAACAATGTTGACTTCATCTGATCCATATTGGTTCGCAGCAGGTGTCAACCGAAGCGTGATATCGATCGATTCATTGGCCGCCAGAGTTACTGTAATTGTTGTTCCGGAATCCTGACTGCAGATCAAATAAAAGGTTTCAACCGGAGGGTTGCCATCAGATGTTGTGGAAATTTGAAAAGTTCCGCCTTCTGCATCACTCATGGAAAAACGAACATATTTGATTGTATCTTCAGTCATGGAAATTAAAACAGGAAGGTAAGTGCCCAGATTCAGGAAACCATTTTGTGAGCCAAGCACCTGAACCGGATATTCTCGATTTGTTGTATAATTATCTCCCACCTGGCCGTTTGTATTTCTTCCCCACGCCCAGACAGAACCATCCTCTTTGGTAACAATATTATGATAATTACCAGCATCAATGGACTGAACATTTGTTAAATTGTATACCTGGCAGGGATAATAATCCGTTGAAGTTGAATTGTTTCCCAGTTGGCCCATATTGTTACTGCCCCAGGAAACGACCTGGCCATAGGATAGAAGGGCAATATTATGCATTTCGCCTGAAGCAATAGCAACAACATTGTTTAAATAAGAAACTCCAGCCACGCCTGGCACCTGAACAGGTAACATAAAATAAGTTGTACCTGTTCCTCCCTGTCCCCCTTGTCCTGAACTATTTTCACCCCAAACCCAAACGCTGCCGTCGCTTTTCAAAGCTAAAGAATGCGTTGTTCCGGCAGAAATAGCAATAATATCAGTCAAAAAGCCTGTATTACTCGCGTTTTTTACCTGGACAGGTAACAGGCGGTTCGTAATAGTGTTATCAGCCAATTGCCCTCTGGAGTTATCCCCCCATCCCCAGACTGTACCATCACTTTTTAAAACCAGATTATGATTTCCTCCAGCAGCAATGGCAATGACATCAGAAAAATTAGGAATATGATATGGCGTCGAAATATAACCGGTTGAACTTCCATTACCGATCTGTCCGACTTCATTTTTTCCCCATGTCCAGAGTGTTCCATCCGAGTCAAGGGCGATCGTATGTAAATTTCCTGCATCGATGGCAATAATACCAGTAATACCACTGACCAGCGTTGGTGTGTAATTTGTAGTACAACAGTCAGCGGTTCCCAATTGTCCTGAATTATTGCAACCCCATGCCCAGACCGTTCCATCAGATTTCAAGGCAACACTGTGGCCTTCATCAGATACCGCCGTTCCTGTTGCTATATCAATGACATCCTGTAACAGTACCTGTGCAGGTGTGTAGGCATAGGTCTCTGAAGTACCAATACCCAGTTGACCGGAATAATTATTCCCCCATGTCCATAAAGATCCGTCAGTTGTAACTGCTGCACTATGGTTAAATCCGGCACTGACACTTGAACTGTTTCTTTTAATAACAGGTAGAGTCGCGTTTGCATTGATCGTTCCGCAAACGGTTGAGCAAAGACAGGCGATCATGCAAAAAATGATGGATTGTCTGGATATGGAATATTTTAACATATGACCCCCTAAAATAAGACTGGTCTAATCATTGGTGTTTGCAGTGATTTGTAAAAGATAGTCATTCAATTTTAAAGAAAAGTTCGGCGATGAAAATTTTAGAAAAATCGATATGGTGTGGTGCTGATTCTTGCGTTATATTGATATTTTCGGCTGTTTATGTCAATATCATTAATGATGAATGATGCCGATTGGCATAAAAACAAATCAAGAAAGGAAAGGGGGCAAGTCTGCTCTTGACGGGCGCATTCTATAAAAGGGGGCATTTTTTCTTAGCCCTGAAAGGGCGGAGACATACCAGCCCAGGGCAACGCCCTGGGTAAAAAACAGCAAGCTATTTTTAGCCCTGAAAGGTGCTATACATAATACATAAAGCATACTTTGTTGAACTATGTAGCGCATTGCCTTTTCAGGGATAAAAACAGGCTCCCTAAATTCTATATATTCAGGAAAAATATCGAGAAATGATAAGAATAATCAAGATGTGACCCCATTCTTCATCCCCAGTTATTGTTCCATCTGTTTTACAAAAAAAGTTTATACCCTTCCCCATAAACAGATTGAATAATTTTTTCATCTGGCAAATGTTCCCATATTTTTTGTCTCAAATTTTTGATATGAAAATCAATCGTTCGCGTCTGGCTGTTTGCCACACATTTTTGGAGTTTTTGTGCTATTTGTGATCTTGAAAATACATGACCAGGTTTGGACAACATCAGTTCAATAATCGCATTTTCTGTTGGCGTTAAATGAATTGGATTGTCTTTAACAACCAGGTTAAGTGTGGATTTGTTGAGATAGATTTTTTGACTGGCTTGTTTATCATCTGTTGCTGCACGCACACGATATCTTCTCAGTACAGCTTTGACACGCGCAACAACTTCCCTGGGACTGAAAGGTTTGCACACATAATCATCCGCACCGATTTCCAGCCCGATGACGCGATCTATTTCGTCCACTCTGGCTGTGAGCATGATAACAGGAATATTGGAAAATGCTCTGATTGCCTTACATATTTCTATACCATTCATACCTGGAAGTAATATATCCAGTAGTATCAGTGAAACCTGGGTTTGTTTCACAAAAGGTACAACTTCATTACCATCTGCCAGGCAGGATGTTTTAAATCTTTCATTTATCAAGTATTCACTCAAAACGCTGGCAACGTCTTCCTCGTCTTCAACAATGAGAATATGATCAGGTTTCATTCACAGCTCCTTTAACTGGAAATTCAATATGAATGTGCAAGCCCCCAAATTTGGAGTGGCTGGCAACAATGGTTCCATGATGCATATTTACGATTTCTTTACATATACTCAAACCCAGACCGCTGCTGCCATTTTTACGATTTCTGGATTGATCCACCCGATAAAGCCTGTCAAACAAGCGAGGTAGTGATTCATCAGGGACACCAGGGCTTGAATCTTCGATATCAATCCGCAATTTATTTTTATGAATTGATGTTCGGATGTTCAGCTCGCCTGGCGCATTCGTATATTTTAATGAATTTTCAATCAGATTGGAAAACAATCGCATCAAATAAAATTTGTCGCCTTCCATAATGACATGATCCAGTGCGTTTAGATGAATGGTTTGGGCAATATCATTGTTTTCCAAATGTGTCTGAAAAGAATCAAGACATTCAATTAAAGGCGTTTTGGGATTCAAATCTTTTTTTTGAATATATAAATTTTGAGAGTCCGCTTTAGATAGCATATGAAGATCATCTACCAGCTTACTCAGTCGTATGACGTCTGATTTTAAAGACACGACGTTTTCTTTTGTACATTCTCGGATGCCATCAACAATGGCTTCAATTTTACTGCGCATGATTGTAATCGGCGTTCTAAGTTCATGTGAAATATCTGCAACCCACTGTTTTCGCATTCTTTCATAGGCACTGAGGGTTTGGGCCATTTGATTAAAATCTTTTGCCAGTTGACCGAGCTCATCATTCGTATGAACATCAATTTTATGATCAAATTGAAATGATTTCATAGATTCTGTTCCTTCTGTCAATTTGTCAATGGGTTTCAGTAATTGGCGAGAAAAAAAATAAGACAGTAAAATCGATATGACAAGAATACCGAAGCCTATACAAATAAACGCATTCACCTGTGTTTCTGCATAGTCAATGGATAAAGGATGGTGATCCTTTGAAACATCGGGTACATTCAACCCCAGGTACCCGATTCTCATTTTATTGTATTCTATGTTTTTCAGCGTTTTTTTACTTTCATCAGGATTAGGATTATTGCCAACAATGAAGTTTTTGTTTTTATCCAGAAGAAACAATCGATCGACTAATTTCATCGGATCTTCAGGCAAAAAAATGATATTGCCATCCATTGGCAGATGAGGTAATTTCAGGATATAATTTTTTCCAGTGATGATTTTGATGATCTGCTTAATATGAGAACTTTTTGGGGGACCTTCAATAAGAACCAGAAAGATCGTTTCATGCCATTTTTCAGGGGAATTTCGCAATAATTCCCAATCATTATTGGTTTTATAGATTTCTTTAAGAGCGATAATCAGAGGTTCAAGTTTATTCAATTCTACACTGTTTACATATTCCCAGAAATTACGATATAAAAACAGATACAAAACAATTGTTATCAACAACAGTAATAGAATTGCGTTTGAAAAAAACAGCAAAAAAAATTTGTTTCGGAGTTTCATTGAATATGATTCCCTGTTAAATCAAAAAGTTACAGAGACGTAGCGCCTGCTACGTCTCTACTATAATAATAACTATTCATTAATAACATCAAATGCTTGCCAGTTTCCACCAACTCTTTGACCGAATTTCAACTTATCATCGACAATCATAATTCGCCATGAGCCATCAGTGTCAGGATCACCTTTTTTGGTTGCATCAATAGATGCCTTTTTTTTACTTGCAAATAATTTAAACAAGATATTATGTGGTGCATTTGATAGATCATTTAAAGAAATGATCGGAAACATGTTAAATAAAGGAAATTGACTGACATAATCAAGATGTGACCCCATTCTTTCCATTCTTTTCCCCCCTCATATTTGCTGAAAAGTAGTTGGATGACTTAATATCAGTGAAGGCGTTTTATACTCAACTTTACCTTTCCTTTCTTTCTACTCCCCAAACCGAAACCCCACAGCCTCAGTCCCCAACGTCCTATATTCCTTTGATTCATTACGTTCCACACCCCCAATATCATCCACACCTGCCCATTGATCTTTAATGATATTATTATTTTGAATGGCAATTACCCGCAGAAAATAAGCTTCATTCGGGCTTAAACCTTCAAGTTTAAAGCTTCCATCGGGACCGGCCTGTGCTTTGGTCACATAGCCACCGCTTAATGTATTTTTGTAGGCTTTAACGACCAGGGTGATATCACCTGTAAATGGTTGTCCTGCATTATCTAATACTTTACCGCTGATCTCATTTTCTTTACCTTTGATACATATAAAATTAGCACTTTCTCCTACTCGCATTGGACCGTGAGTTTGTGAAATATATCCTGCTGGATAAATATTCGTGAAATAATCATTGATCATACTTCCATTCTCATGAAATTTTTTCAATCCCTGGATGAGGTAACTGCCATTTTCTAAAGTGGTTGAGACCATAACCAATTGAAGTGATAAGGATTGTACTTCAACACGAACATTTTTGATCGGATCGCCAGCTTCTGTGCGGACATAGCCGTTTATCTTTCCACCCGCTTGTAAGTTAAAATTGTGAACGCTCCCTGTGGAAATAGCGTGTTGTTTATCTTTTGCATAATCTTTGGCATGTGCGGTTAAAACATAATCTGTGGCCTGAGGTAAAGGAGTGATTTCATAATAGCCAGTAGCATCACTTTCTGTTCTGCCCATGTAATTCAGGGAGGATGAAAATGCGGTTATAGGAATACTGGCTATAGGCGTTATCCCATCGTCCTTATAGACATGACCTTTGATCGCATATCCAGATTGCAAGGTAATTGACTTATTGATATTTTGATCAATGACCAGGTCTGACTCATAATAAGGGAGATATGATCCATTTGTCGGCGATATGATTGAAAGCATATAGTCCTGGGATGTCACCAGACCATTGATAGAGAACTTGCCGCCGGGATCCGTTTCAACCCACCTGTTTTGTTTTTGTAATGTGGACTTTAATTCAATTCCAGCGCCATCTATTCCCTGCCCTTTGATGTCTGATACCTGGCCTGAAATTTTCCATCCGGAATATAAGATAAAATTGACACCCAGATTGTTGCTTGCAACACTGATTTTGCTTTGTGGAATATATGGCAAGATGGCATCTGGTTCTACAGAAATACTGTAATCACTGCTTTTGGGAAGGTCTTCGATAAGATATGATCCATCCGATTTTGTAAACGTGCCATATCCAGATTGCTGTATTTTTGACCACGCACTTAACCAAATGCCGGACAGGGGTTTGTTCTCATGATCTCTTACGACACCGCCAATACTTTCAAAATTGCTTAATTCAAGGTCAATGCCGGTTTGTTGATTTTCAATCACTGTTGAAATCAACGTTGCCGTGCTTTGATCTCTTGTGGTTGCTGTATGATGATAATAAAATGGCGTTGAATCTGATGTTCGGCTGACTTTTACAATAAAATCATCTGCACTATCAATCCCTTCAATTATATATGTTCCATCAGAACTCGTTTGGCTGCCGCCCCATGAACCTGTTTTTTGTGAAAAAGCACTGACAATCGCGCCTTCAAAAGGATGTCCATCCGCATATATTTGACCACTGATAGATGCCCCACAATTGAGCTGAAAATGAATGGCATTATCGACGATGGCATCTGATGTGTTAATTAAATCCGCATGTTCTCGATCTGATTTGAATGGATAGAATTGTTCGGGGTAGCGATCAGAATACGCAAGCAGTAAAAAATCATCAGTGGCTTGCAAGGCTTTAATTTCAAATGGCACGGTTCGTTCTGTATTAAAAAGAACAGTCGCGCTTCCTTGAGAGCCTGTATTATTTGAAAAAGCATCCACCCAGGCTTTTTCTCCTGATTGGGCACTTTCGGGGAAAGTTAACGTTCCAGATATGATTTCATTTCCTGGTGTAAGGGTAAAATCAATCCCTGACATATGGCCATATACATTTAATTTATCAGCATCAGATATATGATTTTTTTGATTATAGACAATATATTGATTGGGATGAAAGAGTTCTACAATATAATCCTGAGCAGGCTTTAGATCGTTCAGTGTATATGCCTGTGTTTCTCCTGTGCCGGTTATTTTTATCGTTTGATTATAATTGATACTGTTTGCACGGGCATTGATGTAAACATCTTCATTTATATTTAATCCCATAAGGGTTCCACTAATGAGATGTTCTGGTTTTTGCAACACAAAATCAATATAACTTAAATCAACATTACTGAGAGTGATTTCAAGCTCTTGATCTGTAAACGCACTTGTTTTTATACCTATTTGATAGATTCCTGGTGATAAGCCGGTGATTGAATAATTGGCGTTATTTTCAAAAATATCCCGGGTTATTGCTGAGCCATAGACACCGGTCGTATTTGACCAGGCTTCAACCCTGACTCCGGCTTCA
>PEAL01000251.1 GCA_002753725.1 Deltaproteobacteria bacterium | reverse complement strand
CGTTGATATACGCATCAAAAGAAATACCGGTAATTTTTATGACAGCACTTTCTGAAACGGTCGATAAAGTTAAAGGCTTTCAATATGGGGCGGTTGATTATATTACAAAACCTTTTCAACAAGAAGAAGTCTTGATGCGAATAACAACGCATTTGACAATTCAGCATCAGAAAAAAGAACTCAATCATCTCAATCAAAAGTTGATGGCATCCAACGCAACCAAAGACAAATTTTTTTCCATTATTGCTCATGACATGCGCAGTGCTTTTACACCAATGGTGGGGTATTCAGATCTTTTAATTCGTGCTGCCGAAGAATTAGAAAATGCAAAAATTCTCAAATACTCAGAAAATATGCAAATGATGATTGAAAATGCGCATAAATTGTTTAAAAATCTCCTGGACTGGGCCAGAATTCAAAGAGGTGCAATGGAGTATAAGCCCAATCATTTTGATTTGTACAGTCTTGGAATGTCCAATGTTGTTTTTTTAATGAATCCTGCAAAGCAAAAAAATATTGAGATTAAGTTTGAAATGACCCGAAAAACCCTCTGTTTTGCAGACAACAATATGGTTGATACCATCTTGCGCAATTTGATGACCAATGCGATTAAATTTACCCGTGAAGGTGGTGAGGTTCGTCTGTCATCAACAATGGATGAGCAATGGATAGAAGTATGTGTGTCAGACACTGGTGTTGGTATTGCACCGGGAAATCAGGAAAAACTGTTTACCATTGATAACAAACACAAAAGTGCCGGAACAGCAGGGGAGCAGGGAACAGGATTGGGCTTGATATTATGCAAGGAGCTGGTGGAAAAAAATGGCGGAAAAATTTGGGTGACCAGTGAAAAAGATAACGGTGCATGTTTTCGGTTTACTTTGCAACGGTCTGACAAGGATGAGGAGCAGCTGGGGAAATGAATACATTATCAGTAATGATTGTTGAAGATGATGCAATTACAGCTTTTGCCCTGAAAGAACAGTTAAAAGCGCAACACTGCACTGTTATAGAGTCTTTCACAACGGCAGAAACGGCATTAGACTATTTTAAACAAGCGGATTCCCCTGAATTAATTCCAGATATTATCCTGATGGATATTCAATTGGCAGGGGCCTTGTCAGGTATTGATGCGGCCAGGGAAATATCCACCCATTTTAACTGTATTATTATTTTTCTGACAAAGTCTGTAACCGATGACATATTTGAAAATGCAATTGCCACAAAACCGTATGGTTATCTTGTAAAGCCGGTTGATTATGCTCAATTGAAAGTGGCTATGCTCATGGCCATCAATCAAAAACGTCTGGAACAGTCATTACAGGAGCGACAAAAAGAACTTGAAACAGAGATCCAATCACATAAAGCAACAAGCAAAGCATTGCTTGCCAGCGAACGTCGGTATCGTCAGGTTGTTGAACAACAAACCGACATGATTTGTCAATTTAACCCGGAAGGTATCATCACTTTTGCAAACAATGCTTTTTGTAAAATTTTTCAGAAACAAGGATATAGCGTTATCGGACAACCGATAACGCTTCGTGCGCCGGAAGAGCCTTCCCTCAGAATTGATCACTACTTAAATGCATTTAGTAAAGTTCATCCAAACGCCACAACTGAACACCGGTATATATCAGATAATGGTGATATCAAATGGTTTTCCTGGTGTGATCGCGCTATTTTTGATCATATGGGGGCAATTGTTGAATTTCAAACAGTGGGTCATGATATTTCAGACCGAAAAACGGCAGAACACCTGATGTGTGTCCAGCGGGATCTGGCCATTATCCTCAGTTCAACCATTGATTTAAACGAGGCTTTGGACAGGATGCTCAATGCTGCACTTCGCCTGGGTTGTTTTGATTCAGGCGGTATCTATCAAGTACAGCAAGACACTGACAAACTGACTCTTTTCTGCCATAAAGGATTAAGTCCACAATTTATTTCACAAGTGAAAACCCTTGAACAGGATAATCAATATGCAAAGATTATCATGCATGCTAAACCGGTTTATATGAATAGTGATCAGGGCGAAAAATTTCCAGCTCACTTGATAAATGAAGGATTAAAATTGGTTGCGATCATTCCTATTTTGTATGAAAAACAAGTCATCGCCTCTCTGAATCTCGGATCTCATGATCATTCGATGATATCTGACGACCAGCGACAAACCATAGAAGCCCTTGCATCACAACTTGCCGGTGTCATTATCAGAACATCATCAGAACAGGCAATCATCGAAGCAAAGGAAGCCGCTGAAACTGCCAATATGGCCAAAACAGAATTTATTGCCAATATGTCTCATGAGTTCCGCACGCCTATGCAAGTGATCCTGCATTGTTCAAAATCGGGTGTTAAAAATATTGAACACCTGTCTAAAGAAAAAATCTATAATTATTTTATGTATATAAAAGATGCAGGGGAACGATTGATGCCATTGCTCAACGATCTTCTGAATCTTTCACGATTGGAATCTGGAAAGAATATCTATCAGTTTCAACACTTGAAAATAGAACCTGTAATCAATATTGCCATTTCAGAACTGAAAGAAATGTTTCATAAAAGACACATACATCCGATGGTTAATATAGAAAGACCAGAACTGAGAGCCTGTTTTGATTCAGATAAAATTATACAGGTATTGCAAAATCTATTGAGCAATGCCATTCGTTTCAGTCCTGAGGATCATGCTGTAAATATTCAAATTAATGCCCTGCCCGATGAAAAGGAACCGCCTGATTTACAAATATCGATTATTGATCAGGGTGTAGGAATTCCTGAGGGGGAACAAGACATTATTTTTGACAAATTTGTCCTGAGCAGCCGCACCCGAAGTGGGTCCGGCGGGATAGGACTGGGGCTATCCATCTGTAAAAAAATTATTACCGATCATGGAGGTCAAATATGGGCTGAAAATAATCCGGATGAAGGAGCAAGTGTTCATTTTATTTTAAGAGGGTCTTATTTACGTATAAAAACACACACAACAGGAGGAAAGTCTTAAATGAAAAATACATGCAAATTAATGATTGTTGATGATGAACCCATGAATCTATTTGTATTTCAAGATATATTGAGTACTTATGACCACTATATTTGTGAGTATGTTAATAGTGGTGAAAAAGCATTGGAGCTTTGTCCTGTGTTTTGTCCGGATATTATTTTATTGGATATTATGATGTCTGGTATCGACGGATATGAAGTGTGCAAAAAAATTCGACAAAATCCAAAGCATCAGTTTCTAAAAATTATCATGGTTTCCGGTAAAGGCATGCTTGAAGAGCGACTCAAAGGATATGAAGCAGGTGCAGATGATTATATTGTAAAACCCTTTGATAATGAAGAACTTCTGGCTAAAATCAATGTATTTGCGCGTCTTAAACGTGTTGAAGTTATTGAGAACAACCAATCCAACCTGTTGACACTCCTTTCTCATGAGACCAAAACGCCCATGAGTGGCATTATCGGGGCCACCGATTTGTTGCTGTGTGAAGATTTATCGGACAGTCAGCTGGAGCTTTTAACAATGGTCCATGACAGTACCCACCAATTATTGAATTTTATAGATAAGATTTCATTATATTATCGTCTGACCCATAATTATTCTCTACAAATAATCAGGATGGAGCTTTTGTCTTTGATGGAGAACGTACTCGACGATCTTCAGCAAGACCTTTCAAACAAAAATATTCAGGTTGTTTGGGAACATCGACAGGACTACCCTCTTGAAGGGGATTGGTTTTTAATGCAAACAGCCGTTAAAAATGTTGTTTCGAATGCTGTAAAATATTCAAAAGAAAAAGGAGAGATTCGCATCGCTATCCATCAGGAACTGAATATGTGTAACATTTTTATCTCTGATCAGGGCCCTGGCATATCTCATGAAGATCAGTCCTCTATTTTTGAAGCATTTAGTATTAAGGACATCAGACATCATCATAAAGGACTGGGACTGAGTCTGGCAACAGCCCGCCTGATTATAGAATCACACAATGGACGTATCAGTCTTTCAAGTGAACCTGGACATGGCGCGACCTTTTGTATCCAATTACCCATCCATAACCCCATCCAATCGGAGTCAGGAGCGATGTGAAAAAGGATCAGCCATCAAACGAAAATTTTCTTTATCATGGCATCACCAGTAGAATTCTTTTCTGGACAATCCTTGGGATGTGCTTGCTGGGTGCGATTTATATGACAGAGTATTATGATATCTATGAGCGGCTGCTTCATACAAAAAATGACCATTACATGTTAAACCTGACCAAACGAGTGGTTCAAGAAAAAGAATTAAGTGCATCTGAATTTTTGAAACACGTACACGCCAGTCTTGAATCGTTTCAGTATAAAGACGTTTTTGAACAAATTGACAGAATGCTTGACCATGACCCAACATTGAAAGATGCCTTCTTGATTGATACCAACGGATATATTCATTATCAAACCCAAACAACAAACCATCCCTCTTCAACGAACAAAACTGGTGAGGATATTGCTTCTTTATCATCAGGACTGATTCAGTCAAACGTCTACCTGATAAACGATCAAACCTTTATGGAATGCTTAATTCCCATTACCGTTCAGTCGGATATCTGGGGCATGCTAAAGCTGATTTTTACTCTGGACCCAATTGATCGAGAAAGACAGCGATTGATAGAACAAAAGCATTTCCTTATATTTTCAAATTTAATCTGGATTTTTGGTGTATGGATCAGTGGAATCTTTTCTTTAGGAATTATCCTTTTTATTATTTTGTCCCGGCATTCAAAACGACTTCTTCAAATGGGAAAAGACATTAACGGCCTTGATGTCAACCAACCCAATATTTTTAAAACACTTGCCTCAAGACCCGATGAAACAGGTTACCTTGCCAGTCAGATTCAACAGTCTTTAACGCGCATGATTCACAAATTTGATACCTCTCAATGCCAATATGACCAATTGCACGAAACTTACGAGGATTCATCTCAATTAAATGAAAAAACGCGCATTTTATTGCAAGAAGTTCAGTCAGGCTTGAAAGAATGGGAAAATCAGTATCGTAGCACCATCAACGCCTGCCAGGAAGCACTGATGTTTCTGGGACGAAAGGATGAAATTATTGAAGTCAATCAGGCCTTTTTGAACATGACAGGATATCACATGGGTGAACTTCAAAACACGGAACTGATTGATCTTATCCCTAAAGCCTGGAAAACAGCGTTTACGCAAATCTTAATGCGTCACGTTCATAACAATATTGAGCCCCCCCCTGTAGAAATTGCTATCCGTCGAAAAGACCAGACGTTTTTATATTTATTCATTTCCGGACAATTGTGTTTTAAGCAAAACAATGAATTTCATAAAATTATCCTTTCAGGTATCAATATATCTGCAAACAAGCGCACACAATATATGTTGGATGATCTGGAGCGCCTTCTTCAAACGGATTTAAAGGAAGCCATCGGACGAATTATTGGCCTTTCAGAGCTAATGTCTGCCAAAACGCAAGTGGGAAAAAAAGAATTGCTCGAATGGTCTGGCATCATTCATCAAAATGCACGGAGAATGCTTGATAAGGTTCAACAATCGTTTGATTTTTTTAAAATCGAAGCCAATGAATTTGAATTGCAGTACCGTGTGTGCAATTTAATTCAGATGTTTCAAAAGCTTGAAACGGATTTTTCGTCACTATTACTGGCAAAATCAATCAATATAAAATACAGCGTCGATGGTCATCCGATGAATTGGACTCAGGTTTTAGATATCTGGGGGGACTGCAATTTGCTGTATGCCATGTTTACACGCTTGTTAGGAGATATTTTTGATGTATCACCGGATGATCAAACCATTACCATTTCTTGTGTGCAAACAAAAGATCTTCAAGTAAACATTCATTGCAATGTGGATTTCCCTGAACAGGACTACAACACATTCTTTAACCGCCCGTTGGATGCATCAGACAAACGCAAAGGTGCATACGCAGCTCTGCTTATTGCAAAAGCTCACGGTGGTACCATTGGGCTACGATCCAGCACGGATAAGGGCACACAATTGATTTTAATATTACCTGGCAAAACACTGACACGTCAGGAAATCACATCCAGTCCTCTTAAAATACTGGTTGCTGATGACAGTCCCAACAATCGACTATTGCTTGATTTTTATTTATCCGAAGGCACAAAATGGTCCAATGATATGGCCAATAATGGGCAGGAAGCGGTTACGTTATTTTCACAGAATGACTATGATATGATCTTGATGGATATTGAAATGCCAGTAATGGATGGTATTTCTGCCATAAAAGCCATAAGGGGAATTGAGAGAACACACAAAGAAAAGCAACGTACTTGTATTATTGCACTGACTGCTGATCTGTCTCCTGATATAAACGAGCAAGCCTTTCAAGCTGGCGCAGATGCTTTTTTGGGGAAACCTGTTGAACAGGAAAAACTGGTTGAAACAATTCTAACATTTAAAAATAAGTGTCAATAAGAAGATCAGGAGAATTGTTGGGAAGTGTTTATAAAATCATTGCTGAGCCGAAATCTTTTTATATCGAAATCAAAACGAATAACCACTTCTTCAGTGTTTAATTCGATTTTAGTTGCAAGGCCTTTTCAGTAATCATACACCATTCATCTTTCAGCATATTCATTTTATTGTCTTTTTGTGCCCATAGCTGATTCAGATAATTTTGAAAGGATTGTTTGAATGCCTGATCTCCAAAATAATCGCCGATTAAATGGTCATACACTGGCAAAACTTCAACAGACACAATAATATCGTTCACATCTCCGCACACAAACTGCCAAAAAGATTTTTTCTTCCCGGGATAGACAATCGTCACATTCAAAATATTTTGAATGTGATCACCCATTGCTGCCAAAACAAAAGCAATTCCACCGGATTTTGGTTTTAATAAATTCTTATAGGGTGATGATTGCTGTTCATGTTTTTCAGGGGTAAACCGTGTCCCCTCCACAAAATTCATGACAGAGACGGGTTTGTCTTTAAATTTGCTGCATGCGCGACGGGTAATTTCGATATCTTTTCCTTTAAGATGTGGTTTTTTCTTAAGCAGAGATTTGGGGTAGCGTTTCATAAAGGGAAAATCCAGCCCCCACCATGCCAGGCCCAATATGGGCACCCATATCAGTTCTTTTTTTAGGAAAAATTTCAAAAAAGGGATTTGATGATTGAAGACCTTTTGTAGAACCAGAATATCAACCCAGGATTGATGATTTGAAATAACCAGATACCAATTTTGAGAATCCAGCATGTCTATGCCGCTAACATGCCAACGGACTTTCTTGGTGAGTCGAATGTTCCAACTGTTCACACTGATCCAGCATGTCGCAAGAGAGTCTAAAACGATGTTGCAATATTTTCGTACGCGAGGATGCGGAATGATGAACTTGATCAATGAAATGGGAATCAAAAAACTGGCACATAAAACAGTGTTGAAAAAATAAAGAATCACCGACATAATACCTTTGACGAATCCTGGTAGAAAATGTAACATAATTTTATCCTTTCTGATTGATTGTTCTTCTCCTTTTTATAGTACATTTAAGCTAATATAGCACAGAAAATCAGGTAAGAGGTATAATAATCTTTCAAAACAATGTCAAAATGTTCAAGTGTAAAACTTTTGTAAATTATTTTTCACCATTATCCATTTTATCCCGTGTAGAAACGTTGTTCGGAAAGATGTTTCGCCCGAGGGCGCATTCCCAAAAAGTCGGACATTTTAGATTTATTTGTATCTGAAAGGGCGAATTAATATAGCCCAGGGCGAAGCCCATAGCCGTCAGGCTAAAAAGAATTTTGTTAAAAACAACAC
>PEAL01000250.1 GCA_002753725.1 Deltaproteobacteria bacterium | reverse complement strand
TTTCAGGTAGACTGCTCAATTGGTTATCAGATAAATTTAACTCTGAAAGATTTTGAAGATTGCCAAAACTTTCAGGTAGACTGCTCAATTGGTTATCAGATAAATTTAACTCTGAAAGATTTTGAAGATTGCCAAAACTTTCAGGTAGACTGCTCAATTGGTTATCAGATAAATTTAACTCTGAAAGATTCTGAAGATTAATAATGGATGATAAAATATTACCATTTAAGTTACGTGATCCCAAAAAAATTTTTACCACATGCATTTCACTTTCATCACAAGACACACCATACCAGGAACATTCTGTTCCTGGATCGCCCAACCAAAAGTAATTATGATACCAATAATTACCACCAGTACTATTATATAAACCTATTAGAGCCTCACGTTCAGATTCAGGAATCATTCGTGGAATCAACTGCATGGTTTGACTTACCATCATCCCATTAGCTTCTATCAAAATAGATTTTTTTGTGTCAAAATCATTTATCGCAAAATTAAAAATTCCTTCAGTCAGGCCTTTTGGTATTATTGCTGTTTTTGGCAAATTGAGAATATTGTTTCCAGTTGATGATAGAGGGATATAAAGATCACAATCCGCAGGTTGCTCAATACGTATTATTCCTTCAACCGATTGATCTCCTTCAGTTGCGCTTTCAGGTAAAATGATTTTTAATAGCTTTAATTCATTATCATTTATAATCGGTGTAAATTGTTTTGAATAATCTAAAGCGGATAGAACTATTTTATTGTTAAAAAGTTGAAAAGTTGTATTTATAGTTATGTTTGATGGACATGTTATTACCATATCATCAATGACTGAAAGATAAAAATTTACCTGTGTAAATCCTTTAGGTAAAATAACTGTTTCGGCAATAGTTAATCTCTTTGGATTATTAAAATCTATCAATAAGTTAACATCTCTATCTATAGGAGCGTTGACAGTTAGTGTACATTGTACATTTTCAGAATCCTCAGGTATTATTTCTGGTATACTTAAATACAAACTTGGGAAAAGATTATTTGATAAATTAAGGTATGACAGATTTTGAAGATCACCAAAATTTTCAGGTAGACTGCTCAGTTGATTATCAAATAAAGAAAGTCCTGAAAGATTTTTGAGCTTAACAATTGAGTCCCAAATATCACCATATAGATTATTCGTACCCAAAAAAATTCCTGTTACATGCATTTCACTCTCATCACAAAACACACCATACCAGGAACATTCTGTTCCACGCACTCCCAACCAGTTTGCATTATAATACCAATTATCACCATCAGTACTGTTATATAAATCAATTAGAGCCTCACTTTCAGATTCAGGGAGCATTGCTGGCAACAGATTGATTGTATCATTAATAATCATACAATTCTCAACAGTTGATGTAATTGAGACAGCCTGCTCGACATCAAAGGAATTAATTGTTATCTGAAAATTGACTGAAGTCAAACCTTCAGGAACTGTGACAATCTCTGGAACAGTGATGATATTTGTATCACTTGATATTAGCGGAATATCAAAATAACAATCCACAGGTTGACTTACCTGTATAGTACCTTGAACATCTTGATCACCTTCTGTCGCGCTGTATGGCAAAGCAATGGTAAGAACAGCAGATTCATTATCGTTCATATGAATTATACCTGTACCTGTATAATAACACGGTGTTGCTGCTATAATCTGAATATCTGATGATCCATTTAACAGTTGATCATCCACAATGGTCATGGAAAAATTAGCGCTATCATCTCCAGCCTTAATTATAGTTTCAGTTTGTACATAAAGCCTGCTGGGATCATTTGAAGACAACGCAACCATTAAATCTTTTTCCTGAATTGAACTTGTTTTTACTGTTCCTGTGATGCTTTCCATGCCCTCTACTGCATTTTCCAGAAGAATTAGCAATAAATATGAGCTTAGTACATCGATTGACATTTTGATATTCTTTGCCCTACAACTACCAGCCCAAGCAAAGTCTTCTATCCATAATCGCCATTTTCCATTTGCAGGTTTATCGTTAAACTCGTTTGAAGTTACAGTGTAAGTCCCACTTGTTTCTCCTGAAGCGATTGTCAGCATGGTTCCTGAAGGTGAAAGAACATGAAAAGATCCATATTCAGGATGATCACCAGCTAACCATGTGTATACAATAGACCAATTCACGATAATCCCAGCATTACTGACATCAATTTCTGTCCAGTTTTTTTCATTCCAGGTGTTGTAATGATATTCAAGAGGACTGCCAGGTATGCTATAAGAGATTGAATTTTCCGAGAATGCATTGCTGGCAATGCCGGTTATCATCAATAAAATAATGAAGTATTGTTTCATCATGAGATATACCTTTTTTGAATGACGTTACTGTTAGTTGCGGTATAAAAAATTATCAAAATGTATCAAGGATATGGGGAATCAGGTTTGTTTTTATTGTCTGAAATTGGATTATACAGAGTAAAATGTTTAATGAATAGTGGGCGTATTAACAAGTCAGGGATATTTCGTTTTTGAACCAGGATTACACTGAAAAAGATGAAGAAGATGAAAAACACTTTTTTAATCTTCTTATTCATCTTCTTCAGCGTAATCCTGGTTCAAAAAACGAATAAACTATTTTTTTCAACATTCATTGAAGAAATATTTTCGAGGAGTGTCTGTCGCTCATCCTGGAATTTGATCAGTATTCATAATCTATCGAAAAATATGCTGCAAAATCTTTATCAACATATAAAAATTCTATCATTTCGTTTGAATGTACTATTTCTCAATATCCTGATAGTAACATTCTATGTGGAATTTGTGTTACGCAAAATCAGTGCCATAAAAATATAATTGAATGGGGATGAGATACAATTTGTTTACATCTGATGAAATAGTGGTATTATTAAAGGTAATGGAATCGGCTTTTTAAAAAGCCATTGTTGGTAAGATCCTCATTTTTGATTTTTTGAATTTAACCTATTTGACAGATCTTGTGGTCATTCAGTTGATAAACACTGATTAGTCATATATAAAACAATTAACATATAACGAATTCAGCTCTCTTCAGACGATAAAAGGAGTTCAATACAACTAAACGGGGACAGGTAAATAATACAAGATCAAATTGTATCATCATGATTCAATTTGATCATACATTATTTACCTGTCCCCATTTATTGCCCATTTATTGTCCCCTTCATTGGCAAGCATCAGTGATACATTCTCATTAACTGTTGTAAATACAAATGATGCACCCACTGTTGCGAATGTTATAACAGATCAAACCACAGATGAAGATTCATTATATATAGCTTCACATTTGCATCAGATACATTTAATGATGTTGATGCTGGCGATTCATTATCATATACAGCAACACTTGATAATGATTCTGCACTTCCATCATGGTTAAGTTTCAATGCTTCAACAAGAGCATTTACAGGAACACCAACAATGATGATGTTGGTACAATTCAAGTGGGTGCAGTCACTTTAGGACGACGCTTTTAGTATAGAAGAATCCTGATACAGAACCTTGTGATTCCTATCATATTGTTTCTTTTCATAAAAATCCCAATATAAATCGAAATCCCCACTAATTTTGATTGAACGAAGCTTAAGAAGCGCTTCAGCACCTTCCAGTCCCCACCTTGCTCCAGTTATCCCCATTCTGTCTTTTACTAAATATCGGCAAGCTCCTTCAATTATTCCTGTTGCTATTGGGTAACCTAATCTAAGATATTCATTGTAAAATAAATAATCTGAATGATTATGTAAATACTTGGCACATTTGTCAATCGGCTCTCGGATTTCTTTGCTCAATTTTCGGAAAGTTGCGGAGCGCCTCATTCCTGAAGCAACTGTTTTACTTTTTCCCCTGAGTATCAGTTCAAATTTTTTTGATACCCAATGACTTATATATGGCCGTGAACATTATCTGTGGGCTTTTGGCATCAACACTTTTGACGTCGGGAATTATCCCTACATTGTATTCACTATTTTTTAAAAAGGTGGTGAATTGATGAATATTGTCTCCAAGAAAATGAGAGAACAGTTTAACGTCGTTCTCGTTCTAATGCTTTTTGTGATGATTGTCGTTCAAGGACAGAAACAATAAGTTACGAGGGTGTTCATTGACGATTTTCCCTTATTTATTTACCATTCTGGTTGATATTCTGGAACCATTTCTTGTAACGTCAATTTTATTTTCTGATAATCATAGGTTTTGGCAACACAGATAAGGTTTTCAATTTTAGAATGGATCTGGTTCATCATGCAAAGCTGGCCGCGTAACACAAGAATTTTTTCATGTTGTGTTTTGACAATTCCTTCACCTTCAGTGATAAGTTCTTCATATAGCTTTTCTCCAGGTCGGAGGCCAGAATATTGAATTTCAATATCTCGATGAGGTTCATAACCGTGCAGGCGTATCAAGTCTTGCGCCAGATCCAAAATACGTACTGCCCGGCCCATATCCAGAATAAATATTTCCCCGCCTTCGCCCATTGCGCCAGCTTCTAATATGAGCTGTGCCGCCTCAGGAATGCTCATAAAAAAGCGGGTAACTTCCGGATGCGTTACTGTTACAGGGCCACCCCGTGCAATTTGATCTTGAAAAATGGGAATAACCGATCCAGAACTGCCCATCACATTGCCAAATCGAACCACCATGAAACGACGTTGATCGTTATCATTTGCGCAGAGAACCAGTTGTTCGGCAATACGTTTGGATGCTCCCATCACATTGGTGGGACGTACAGCCTTGTCTGTTGAAACCAAAACAAATCGCTGGATTTTCTTTTCTCTTGCAATGTTTACCAAATTCAAGGTTCCCTGAACATTATTGACTATCGCTTCCCAGGGATGTCGTTCCTGCATGGGGACATGCTTGTATGCGGCTGCATGAAAAACAACTTCCGGTTGAAAATCATTAAACACACGCATGAGGGCATTCTCATCTCGAATATCTGCCAGATAGCTTTCCACATTCATATACCCAAACCGCTGTTGACACTCCATTTCCACCCGAAAAAGATTTAATTCATTTATTTCCAGTAATCCCAAACGCTTAGGGTGAAAGCGGCTGACTTGACGAATCAATTCGCTACCAATTGAGCCACCAGCACCGGTAATCAGAACACGCTTTTCATGAATATAGCGGGAAATTTCTGTCTTGTTCAATCGGACTTCTTCCCGACCCATTAAATCCTGAAGGGTTACATCGCGCAAAGCTTTGACAGAAATTCTACCATCGATAATTTCACCAATGGCCGGCACGGTTCGAAATCGTTTACCTGTGGATTCACAATTGGCAACAATGCGACGCATGTTCTCTTTGGATGTTTTCGGTATTGCGATCAGTATTTCATCAAAGATATCACCAAAGGATTCTATTTGGTTGACAAGACCCAAAACTTCCACACCATGAATCGTTTTTCCCTGTTTTTGGGGGGTGTCATCCAAAAAGCCAACCGGTCGAAGTTTTAAGTTGGGGTTGTCTCGAATTTCTCGCAGAACTTTTTCGCCAGTGCTTCCAGCGCCAATAATCAATAGTCGCTTTGATGTTGATCCGGTTTTGTGCAGTGTTGGAAAAAAATTCATGCCTGAATTTCGGGTAAAATACAAACGAATACTTGTTCGCAATCCGCCAATAAAAATCAGACAAAAACCAAAATCAATAATAAACACCGATCGGGGATAGCCCTCAAAGCGATGGACCACCACCACCAGAAGGACCAAAAACACGGAACTGATAACCACAGCTTTGACAACGTTGACCAGATCAAACAGACTCGTAAACCGCCACATGCCCTGATATAAATTGCAGTAAAAGAAAATACCCATTTTAAAGACAATTACCAGGGGCAACAATCGCCACATGGAAGCCATATAATGATCGGGAATGTCCAGATCAAATCGGACAGCAAACGCCAGCCACCAGGAAAAGAATACCAGCAGAAGATCCATCAAAAAAACAACATAAAAATTTCTTGAGCGAAATAAATGTATCATGGAAAATTTATCCTAATAATTGCGAAAGCAAACAATCGATAACGCGGAATTGTTCATCATCGGTCATACCAGAACCTGATGGTAAACAGATACCGCTTTTGAACAGACATTCGCTGACAGCTTTTTGGGGCGTGTGAGAGAAAAAATCTGTACCATGAAAGAGGGGTTGAAGATGCATGGGTTTCCATACAGGTCTGGATTCAATATTATTTTGTTCTAAAAATTCAATCAATTGAACCGGGGTTTTGCTCTGAACCAAAGGATCAACACGCATAACACTCAACCATCGATTGGAACGATATCCCGGAGGTTCCGGCATAAAATCAATGCCAGGTAAATGTCCCAATTCAGTTTGATACCGGCTAAAAATATTTCGACAGGATCGAATATGTTGGTCCAATACCCGAAGTTGTCCCAGCCCAATTGCCGCTAAAACATTACTGAGGCGATAGTTATATCCGAGTTCACTATGTTCATAATACAATGCTGGATCTCTTGCTTGAGTGGACCAGAATCTTGCTTTCTCAAGGGCTTTCACATTGTTGGACAGAAGCATGCCACCACCGGATGTGGTGATCATCTTGTTACCATTAAAAGACAAAATACTGAAATCACCAAAGCTACCGCTGTTTTTTCCATGATACTTTGCGCCGATGGATTCAGCAGCATCTTCAATGAGTGGCGTCTCATATGAATCACAAATTTTTCGGATAGCATCCATGTCCGCGCTTTGGCCATACAGATTAACCACAATAACGGCTGCAGGTCTTTTACCTTTATGGATATACTGTTGAAAAGCGTTCTTCAGTGCATGGGGCGACATATTCCATGTATCAGGTTCAGAATCAATAAAAACAGGTTTGCCCCCCTCGTATAAAATGGGGTTGGCGCTTCCCACAAAAGTCAAGCTTGAACAAAAAACAGTGTCATCGCGCTGAATGTTCAGTAATCGCAGGGCCAAATGAATCGCAGCGGTTCCCGAACACAGGGCCAGCGCTCCATCAACACCAACATATTGGGCAATTTCATGCTCAAACACTGTCAGATGCTTACCGACTGGAGCGATATAATTGCTTTGAAAAACATCTGCGATCAATTCAAGCTCATCACCTCCCATATGGGGGGGGGAAAGAAAGATGCGGGGGAAATTGTTTTTTTTCATAAAAAATCCATATGAATGTCTAAATTGACAAAAAACCGATGAGAGACGGTTGAAGGCCTTTTGTTTGAATATAAGGGTAAACACGTTTACCCTTATATCATCCTTAGCTCAAGCGTGATTATCCATTAAATGCTTTTTTCAAATTTTCAATATATTGGTTGACCATACTTTCAAACTCTCTGGATGCAAATGGCCCAATCACCATTTTTGCCAGGCCTGGAAAGGGTAATGTCATGACACCCTTGGTATTTAATTCAATATGCGTTCGGTCGCCTTGTTTTGTGACTTTCCATGAACCTTCGATTTCGGCATTGCCGACATCGCTGATAGGTTTCCATGTGATTGATCCTGAATCCTTATCACTTTCATACTTACAGGCATACACGGTTTGGAGATAATATTTTTGAATGCCAATTTTCTCCATTTCCCATCGATAACTGTTATCGCCTAAATCGACCAATTGATCCACTTTGGGAAAGTGGCTGGCTGAATCAGGTACTGTTGACAATACTGCAAATACTTGATCATAATCTGCAGGAACATCAAATTCTTTACGAATGTCCACATTGACTTTAAATGCCATAAAACCTCCTTTTTGATAAAAAATAAAGTAATCAAAATAATGAAATATTTACAATCTGCTCAGGAACATCCTGAGGCAAAAAATCCAGCATTGTATTATG
>PEAL01000249.1 GCA_002753725.1 Deltaproteobacteria bacterium | reverse complement strand
AAGATATTGTCAATCCTGTGCCAGGGGAAGTTTTTGGTGAAGCTGTTAAAAGTAACCCCGTTACATTAACATGGACAGCCGCTACGGATTGTTCAGGAGCGACATGTGAGAATTGTAATGTACTAGAATATATGGGATTCTATGCAGAAGGTACTGATGGCGCCTATAAGTTAAAAACATTGGAAGCTGTAAGAGACGTTGGCATCCCTTGTTCAACTACATGGACAACAGGTTTGCAGATGATATGCGATCCTGGTGCCTTTGAAAATTACTACAAAGTTAATTTGGTTGTAAGGGATGCTGCAGGAAATATGTCTATATATCAACCCCCGGGGGATAACGATCCACCTGTAGTTACCAACCAAGAGATTAATAATGTTGCTAATTATATTATAGGCCCACCAACAACGCATTATATTGGATTGACATGGTATATTCCAGAAAACGAGGTTGGCGTTACTTTTACCTATTCAGTATATTATATTAAAGAAGCAGACGGTGGACCAACGTGCCTTGAAGGAATGGATAATCCTGAAGGCTTTGAGGTACCCGAAGGATGTGGCACAATGACCACCGCGCTTAATTCTGGATCTCCATTGGGTAAAAGAGAATCTTCGACGTTTCAAGATCATTTAGGTGAACTTCAATGGATGGATGATGCGCAAACGATGATGCGTATTGATATTACTGATGGTTTAGTCAAAAATACTGATTACTTGTTTACGGTTATTGCTCAAGATCCTTCTGGTAATAAAACTCAATACCAGGTCGTTCCTGAAAAAACGAGAGATGTTGATTAATAAATATATGCTCTATGTAAAAGTTTCTTCCTGTTAAAAAATGGGAAGAAACTAAACAAACATTTCAAAAACACGAGTTCAATAATTTTATTAATTGAGCAACACAATCCTTGAAGAAAGGAGGATTTCGAATGACGCATATCAAGAAAACATGCCTGTTTGTCATCGGATTGATGATAATCATTGCATGGTCTGCGCCATTGCAAGCTCGCCAAATGACTGATGGAAACTATTTTATTTTTAACGATGTGCTGGGTGGTGGAATCACATCAAACAGTACAGAAAATGGACACACAGTCAATGCTGGCATGCTTGGGCAGGCACTTACAAATATCGGTACAAATCAGTCTATTGCTGAAGGTGGAGGTTTTACCTTTACCATGAATGCAGGCTTTGGGTTTACAGCTAAGAAAAACGATACCCCCCTGGTGAATTTTATAAAACAAAACATTACCAAACAGGAAGACGACGGCGAGTTTAATATTATTCTTGCATTAGATCGATTTGTTGGTTCCAATGTAACAGCGACAATTTCTGTTACCGCAGAAACTGACGACTATACAATAGTGTATGGAGGCAATCCGCAAGTAGGTGATATTGATGTTGTTTTCGCTGAAGACCTGCGAGAAACCCTGACGTTTCAAATTAAAGACGAAGCTATAATGGAAGGCGATAAAAATTATATTCTCACCATTACAAATGTCGTAGGGGATGCTAAAATTGGATATTTGAATAGTCAAGTTGTAACCATTTCTGCCAATGATAATTATCCATTGACTGGCGTTGTAACATATTTTGGGAGCCAGACGGGTGATCTTATCATTGTGGCAGAAAAAGAAGAAAGAACTTTTGTCAGTGATGATCCCTGGGTGTCAGGAACACATTCACAAAATTTCAGTATTGATGTTGAACCAGGTTCCTACACACTTTATGCATTTATCAGTACCCGTGTCTCCGGGGAAGTTAATTACACAAAAAATTCCTGGGAACCAATTATTTATAAATACACCCATGACAATCCATTTAATGTTCCAGACGATATCGGTGACAATATAGCAATGACGTTAGATGATCCTGCTCATCTCTATGATTCACCATTTGTTGGACCTGATCTGATCTATAATGATTGGGTGACCCTGTTCCCACAGCTTGCTAACACAGATCCAGATGAGGATTTTGACAGGGATGGTTATACCAATTTTCAGGAATTTATCAATGGAACAGATCCAACCGTTGTTGACAATGCTTACGCTTATGATGGATATGATCCAGGTTTTGATTCTGATGCAACTGCAGTTGATGAAAAATATCAAATTGTTTTTACCAACCCACTTATTCCTACTGTTGGATTGGCAGATGGAGATTCGTTCCTCGTTGATGTCAAATATACGACATCAGATGTAAACACGGGGACTACAGGCTTAGGGTTGGCCATACATTTTAACTCAACAATGCTTGACTTTGCAGGTTTTTCAAATGTATTGACACAGGGTGCTGCTGAAGATGTTGGGTTAACATATAATGTGTTAGATGAAGACGATCCTGATACCTGGCATAAAGATGATTATGCTGATACAGATGCTATGGTTACCATTGGATGGGTTGAAAATCCAGGGTCAAGAGATTGGCCTGGTCTTAACGCTGTGCTTCCTTTGAAGCTATGTACGATAAAATTTACCGTAAAGTCGAATGCTCAGGGCATTACATATGGTGATACCAGTGTCATCCGGTTTACTGCAACGTCAAGAGATACAGATTACCAGTTCTACTCATCACCAACCGTTGTCAATATCAACGATTTCAATTTTGATGTTGATGGAAATGGTAAAGCTGAAGCATTGAACGATGGTATTTTAATTGTTCGTTATATGTTCGAAGTTTTGAAAAACTCCTCTCAAGCTGACGTAATTGCACCTGATGCTTTAAGAACTTCGGCGTCGCAAATATGGACGTTTCTCAATAACGGTAAAGAACATCTGGACATTGATGATAATGATGAAATTGAAGCTCTCCAGGATGGTTTGATGATTTTGCGCTACATGTTCGATATCGACAATATCACAGAGAATGCTCTTGGTGAAGGTGCACAGCGGACAACGAATGAGGAAATTATACCCTATATTAAACAGCATTTGCCGCTGAAAGGTGTTTTTACAATACCGCAATAATAAAGAAAGAGCAATCTTATTGGTTCTGTTGCTTTCTTTCTATAGTTACACATAATATAGGTGAATTGAGTTGATGCTATTCAATTCAATTCACCTTTAAAAAAGGAGGAAATATATGAATAGCCGAATATTTTTCCGCAGCAAAGCTGGGTGTGTCATGATTGCCTTTTCTGTCGTTTTTTTACTTGTTGGAGGAGCCTATGCAGGAACGCAGAATATAACACTCTCGCCTGATTCTGTGGTTGCATTATCCAATGAAACGCTGTCGTTCAATATCGTTTACGACGTTGAGGGAGTACGAAAAAAAACAACTGGAATTGGTATCAGAATTCATTTTAATTCCAAAATTGTGGACGAGATTTCACTTTCAGATGTTTATGGTGAAGGGATGGTTGGTCAGGATTATATCCCTCAAAGCGATACAAACAATTTAGATGATGATGCTACAACAGATAAATATATTGTCATTGCATGGGCTGGTATCAGCGGCAAATGGCCAACATTTGTTGCGTTACCAGGACCTTTGGCAACACTGAATGTAAAAATCAAACAAGATGCTCCTGCTGTAGAAACAAAACTGAATATAACATCATCAGGTGCTGCTTCAGGTTATGCTTTTTCTGGGAAATCAGCGCATCTACTTGTTCAATAAGTGTCTTTAATGATTCCATATTTTTTAATATTGTAGGAGTAGCATTATGTTTACTCCTACAATATTCCTAATTTTTTATGGACACAAAAAAATTTGATCTTACTATGAAAAAAAATGAAAAAAATAGGAAAATTATTTATATTTTTGTTTTATGCTGTTCCTTAATACCATTTACATGTTTTGCGGATGATAGAGCTTATCAAATAGCACGAATGGAAACACCACAAACTCATTTTTACAGCAATGATATTGTTGATGTTTTCGTTTTTTACGATGTTAGTGATGATAATAAATATTTAACAGGTATAGGGGTCAAGATTCATTTTGATCCAACGATTTTAGAATATATTGATAGTCAAATTTTTGAATATGAAGCAGTTGTTTCAAAACCTGCTGTTATAACCCAGTGTAATTCAAATGAATTGGAAATAGATTCAGGTTCAGATGCATGTATTGTCATGGGATGGCTATCGACAGGTTCCTGGCCCAGTTCATACTTTGACCTGCCTCTTGAGCTGATGCACCTTCGATTTAAAGTTAAGCAAACAGTAAGTTATCAATCAACTGCATTGAAAATAGAAGATACAAGTAATACAAGCGGATATGATTTTAAAGGAATCGGAAAAATGGTATCCATAAATAATCCGCTTCCAGCGGACATAAATATCAATGGACATGTGGATTTAGCAGATATTATTCTGCTACTGCAACACTGTTCAGGATTTTTAAACTAAGAATATATAACTTGCATTATGGGTTACTTTTTTTGTTAATAAGGAGGAAAAAAATGAACAGCTTTGATAATTATACGGTATACAAAAAATTGTATGCCTTAGCTGTTTTAGTAATACTCTTGCTGTATGGGGAGCCAATTCTGGCAACTAGTTATCAAACTGTCAGTCTGTCCCCTGGTGAAATTAATAAATCTATTAACAGTCAGTGGGACGTATCTGTTTTATACAATGTTTCAACAGGAGACAACACGCTAACAGGAATTGGTATTCGAATTCATTATGATTCATCTAAGTTAGAGTTTATTGAATCAAAAAATATTGCCCTTGGAAGCGCGAGCGGAATGATTGAACCTGAAGATGAAACATCTCGCAAAGCTGATAACGATATTGAAACAGATAAAGTGGTCATCGTCGCCTGGTACTCAACCTCATCACTCTTTCCCAATCAACCTTTGCCTTTTAAGCTAATGGACATGACATTCAAGGTAAAAACAGGTATCTCTGCCAGTAATACATCTATTAATGTAACATTTTCTTCAACGCCCACTGGTTTTGAAGGAAAGGCAGAAAATGCCAGTGTGCATATTACAACCATGCCAACTGTCTCCTGGACAACTGCGGCACAAGCAATAGCAGAAAATATGGGAAGTGTTGATATTACCGCTCAATTATCTTATTCTTCAGATTTAGATATTACTATTCCTGTAACAGTCAGTGGAACGGCAGATTTGATTACAGATCATAATTTTTCTAATCAGTCTATCACGATAATATCAGGGCAACTTACAGCAACAAAAACCATTTCAATTGTTAATGATAATTTAATAGAGGATGATGAAACAATCATATTAACGATGGGAACGCCAAACAATTCGCTTGTAGACATTCCGTTCGTTCAAACTATTACCATTCAAAATGATGATAATGGTCATTTTACAACACCCATTATCCCTACCCCCTCATCAATGATGTTTTATGGTGATAATTTTATGATCAATGGACAGCTTGCTGATATCGGTGATGAGATTGGTGTTTTTGATCCAGATGATGTGATTTGTGGCCGTGTTATTATTGAGGAACAGGGAATGTATATGGTGACAGTTTACGCAGATGATGCCTCAACAACGTCTGTAGATGAAGGCGCTGACGTTGGAGATGAGCTGACATTTAAGGTGTGGGATGTCAGCAATAACGCTGAGTCTATTGTTTCTCAATCAATGTTTATTCCTGAAGATGTCTATGGCATTTCTGCTTCTCCTCATTCCCCCCCGCAATGGACTGCTGCCAATGACCGTTGGGGCTTGAATCTTCAAATAACAAGCAGTCAGGAAATACCTTTAAGGGCAGGGTGGAATCTTTTTAGTTTTTCTGTAAACAAAGTTTTTTATGATTCGACAACACCACCGTCTGTTGAAACATTATCTAATGCCGAGTTTGTCAAACTTAACAGCTTAAATGATGTCTTGACATCAATTGAAGGCCAATATGATATCATCAGAAATTTTGATGCTAACGGGGCGCAAACATTTGATCCAAATGTTCCTTCCTTTTTTAACACACTTCATTATATAGCATCTGGATACGGATATTGGATAAAAATGAATCAAGCATCAACGCTCGTATTAAGTGGATCAAGAGCGAATCCTTCCGATAAGCTTTTGTTACGCTCAGGATGGAATCTTATTGGCTCCTGGCATTCAGCGGCACAATATGATTCAGTAACACCTCCTTCTGTTAGTCTACCCGGTCAGGTTCTGACCCAACAAGTGGACGCTTTAAAGGATGTTTTTTTATCCATTGATGGTTCTTACGCGATTATTCGAAATTTCGACGAAAATGGATCAGGAACATACGATCCATTTGTGCCATCATTTTTTAACACATTACATTATATTAGCCCTGGATATGGCTATTGGATAAAAATAAATGAATCGAAAGAATTTAATTATTAAAAAAGAGGAGGCAAGTTATGCATAGTATTAAAAACTTATCAAAATCGTTGATCGTTTTTTCCATATTATTTTTGTTATTTGGTTCAACTTCATTTGCGGATCATTTTCCTTCAACTTCACAAACGCCATATTCAATGGTTTTTTATGGAGATAGTTTTACAATTGACTCTGAAAATTCTCAAGCAGGTGATGAAATAGCTGTGTTTGATCCACAAGGTACAATTTGTGGACATTTCATCATAGCAACTCCACCATACTTTAATTTGACTGTTTACGGTGAAGATTCCGAAATACCGGGAGACCAAGGGGCAAGTGTCAATGAAGATTTAACTTTCAAAGTTTGGGATGAAAGTGAAGAAATAGAAATTACATTGGATAATTCAATGTTCATCCCAAAGTCGGTTTTTGGACAAGCACAAATAGAAACCGTTCCACCTAAATTTCTTGGAAACAATGTCATTAGAGGGATGGGCATAGAAGCTGTTTCTGCCCCTCCGGCACCGACAATAGAACAAATATCACCAACCAGTGCATATACGACAGGAGGCGGGACGCTCCAGATAACAGGAACGAATTTTCAAGACGGCGCCACAGTAGCTGTTGGCGGAATTACAGCCCAAAATGTTACCTTTCTCTCAACTGTACTGCTTACGTGTGATATTCCAGCTAATGATGAAGTCGGCGTTATGTCCATCGTCCTTTCAAATCCAGGTAATCTTTCTGTCACTTTTACAGATGCTTTCACATACGCATATCATCCCCCAACAATTTCAGAAGTATTCCCGGTCAGCGGCTCAACCACTGGCAATGGAACCATTACATTAACCGGCGAATATTTCCGCGAAGGTGCTAAGGTTTTTATTGCGGGTATTGAAGTCAATCTTACCGTTAATTCTCTTGAAAGCGTTATTTGCGACATTCCCCCATACACAGCCGCAGAGTCTGTCAATATTTTAATTATAAACGATGATGATAAACAATATCTTTTAGAAAATGCTTTTCAATATATTTTTCCTCCTGAAATTATAACGGTCTCTCCGTCTAAAGGTTATACTGATGGTAACGAAATCATCACCATAACAGGAAAAAATTTTACTGAAGGTTTAACCCTGACTTTTGGCGATGAAAACATTTCAGCGTATACCTTAACAGGCAATCAGATTACATTTATTAATCCAGAAAATGATGCTTCCAGTGTTATGATTACCATTACCAATCCTGATAATCAATTCGTTACTTTGCAAGATGCTTTTCAGTATCTTGAATATATCGCTCGTTTTTCATTGCATGAAAATTCCACCCAAACTGGTCAGGCACCTTTTCATGTATGGCTTGACAATAATTCAAAGGGGGAGGACATCATCGAATGGATATGGCATTTTGGCGATGGCGAACTTGAAAGTTTTGGTGTTTTTGAACCAATGGTTCACCATGAATATGCATCTGCAGGTGTTTACCCCATTACCTTGCACGTTAAAAGTGGATCGGGATCAGAAGATATTTCAGACGTTCAATATATTACTGTCACGCTGAATCCATGTGATATAGATGCTTTCTTTACATCTAATACCATC
>PEAL01000248.1 GCA_002753725.1 Deltaproteobacteria bacterium | reverse complement strand
TTATATTATGGCCATAAATAATGTTTTTGTTATTGATTCTAATGGAATACATCACACCAATACATTGATCATTTTGGATCATCACACATTGGCCTTCAGGGTATATGGTCATTCTTTTAAGAATATCTTTTTCGGAAACCTGTAAGGCTTTTGGCCAGCAAGCTTGTTCTATATTCAATAATGATGGCATATCATCAGGCTTTGCAAGGCGTATGGTGTAGTTTTTGTTTTCTACATGATTTTTATTCGTTTTTTGTTGAGCAACAACTCGTTGATTTGTAGACATAATTATTTCCTGATTGTTTCATAGTAAAATTATCCTTATCCAATCATTACAAAATGACCATTGATATCTTCTAATATTTTATAGACGGATAACTGATTTAAAACATATTTAAAAAAATAAATTGAATAGTGAATTGAATTGAATTGAATTGAATTGAATACAATCAATTTCTTATTGTATTGTAAAAATAAGACGTTAAAAATGTTATATTGTATACATATCAAATAAGGGTGGTTTTTGAATCTTTTACCTGGCCGCATTCCCAAAAAGTCGGACTTTGGGAATGCGCCCCTTTTATCTTATATATTTTTCAAGATATCGTTTCATCATGACACTATCGGATACTATTCCGATAGTGTCATGACTTTTTTGGATTAGTATCCGAAAAGATCATGGAATAATCAAACATTTCAGTATTTTGCAAAGTTCCAAATTTACAGGCCATATATTCCTGAAACCAGAATAATTCCAGGTGATGCATCATCATAAGACATACAGTCAACAAATCCAACTGATGTTAACCAGCAAATATATTCTTCTGGTAAATAACATTTTCCACTTGAATTAATATGAAACATCAATGATGTTGCTGCATTGAATACATCTGGGGAGGATATTGAGGATTTATGACCCACATCATAAATAGCAAGAGTCCCATTTGGTGATAATACTTTTGTTATTCGCTGAATCAATAGTCTATTTTGTTCTTCTGAAAAGTGATGCATCAAATTTCCGACAAAAACAACATCATAATTTTTACCCAGATCATCCTCTAATGCATTGCCAGCCTGATAAGAGACATAATCGTCCAGGCCTTCAGATTTTCCAATATTCCTCGCTTGTTCAATGGCATCCGGTAAATCAAAAACTGTTGATGTCATTGGTGGATGTAGCTTACAAATTTCAGCACCCAACAGACCGTGTGAACCGCCAATATCCAATAGTTTTTTCGCATCTGATTTAACGGGTACCAAAGGCGCAATTTTTTTAGAAATTGCTTTTGCATAACCAAACATGGATCGCTGGTAAATGTCCCAACTCTTTGGATCATTTAAAAAAGATTGATGAAGATCAACGCCTTTGCCTGTCTGAATAACATTTTCAAGCTGATCAATCATTTTCCAGCGAAGATATGCGTATTCAACATTAACACATAGATTGTTCGGACTGCTACGTAACAGTAAATTCTTGCTTGTATCGCTGAGGCGATATTGTTCATTGTCAAAATTTAAGTATCCTGCGCCGGCCAAGACATTTAATAGTAATTTCAATGATTCTTCATTTAATGATAATGATTGCGCCAATTCTTTTGAGGTAAACGCATTATGACCAATGGTTTCAAAGATATTTAATCGTACACCTGCCATAATAGATCGAGATTGGATTAAGGGAAAAGATGTGTCGATAGCTGGTAAAAAATTTTGATAGCTATCCCAATTGTCTTCATCCTCTTTAGTTTCTGGAATAATGGAATATCTCATCATACACCTCCTAAGATTTAAGATAATATCCTTACTGTGCCAGTGTTACCATTGACTTCAATGTGTTGACCATCCTGAATCATATGGGTTGCAACACCTGTTCCAACGACTGCTGGAATACCATATTCTCGTGCGACGATTGCTCCATGACTTAAAATGCCGCCATTATCAGTAACAACCGCACTAACACTTGAGAATAAAGGCGTCCACGAACAAACTGTGGATATGGCAACGAGTATTTCACCGGGTTTGATTCTATCAGCTTCTTCAAATGTTCTGGCAATGCGAGCAGTTCCTGTTACAACGCCAGGAGAGCCTGCGTATCCTTTGATCTCATCAGATTTTTCTGATAATTGTGGCGGGGGTTCAAATTTCATAAATATTCTGAAAATGGCATCATCTGGTGGCGGTGTTGTTGGTGGTGTTCCAATAAATGGTGGCGGTGAAATCGTTGAAAAATTCGATTCCAATGCTTTTCTTTCATTTATCTCTTTTTTGAAATCAACGGGTTCAGGAAGTTTTTCCAAAGCATGAAGCAATTCATTTTTATACAGGTAAAATACATCCTGTTCCTTTACAAGCGTTTTAGCTTGCACTAGACGACGCGCACTTTCAAGAATGGCCTGACGTGTATAAAACGTTGCCGGATAATCCAACCAAAAGGTGTGGCCTTCTAATAGTTGATTACAAGCTTGGGCCTTTTCTAATAAGGATTCAAACTTTTGAACAATCGGCTTTGGATAGCCTTTTAATTTTTCTTTTACTTGTTTTTGTTTTTGAAGTCTTTTTTGGGTCATCTCTGATTGATTTAATGCATCTTTTTTGGTCTGGTTAAGATTGTTTTGAATAATCCTGATCACAGATTCCGGCTTTTCACTCCAAAAAGGCTGTTCCAGCATAACAACATCAGCCATAATCCCATATTTCTTTAAATATGCATTCCATTGCCTGATAAACTCATGATCATGTGGAAGTTTTTGAATCTGAGTTAGAATGGTTTGAACATCATTTTGCTGAAAAACAGAAAGGATATCTGGCATTTTTAATAAATTTTGGCTCAATTGCCATAACATACGCCCACCTTCAACAATCTCATTATCAAAGCCTGTCAATAATTCATAAGGTTCAAGTTGATCGGCATCCTTAAACAGATCCAGATACATTTCCTCAAACAAACCAACTGCGACAAAAACAGGTGTGCCCCATATATGATGAATTTCCCACAATCGTGTAAATCGTTTAATGGTTTCATTGAGATGGTTTAATAAATTGTTATTGTCTGCCTTTTCCAAATCAAACGACTCCCAATATGCCAGATGAGTCTTAATTTCCGGAAGCCATTTTGAGTGCCAGTCCTCAACGCATGTTTCAATCGCACTAAAGACTTGTTCTGAAAAACGATTGTTATATTCGGGTATTTTTTCAAAAGGAATATCAGGCCTGATTGACATTGATGCATAGCAATATGTATTGAAATAACGGCATATTCCTTTCATGGGTGAGTCAAATGTTTTATAATAATTCTCGCTTGTTGCCTCCCTGATAATTCTTACATTCAAGTCAAAATCAAGGGGCTTTGTTTGCATGTAATGGTGAAGTGTTGGTCGATACCAAAATAATTGCTCATCTTCTGCATTATTCCAGATAACTTTAAAAGTATTTAACGTATCTTCTTGGACCATTCTTCCTCCTTTAATATTTAATTGGTGGGAAATGATATCTATCATTTGTTGTTTTTTTTCTTTAATAAATAAATGTCCAGCATCAAAAACTTTTATGGTAAATTTTCCTGTTGTTAGTTCTTTCCAAGACTCCATCTCCTTAATGGAATTATAAGGGTCATTTTTTCCATGAAATATAGTCATTGGAAAATCAATCGTCAATTCGTTGGTATCATGGACATACTTATCAACCATGCGCAAATCTGCAATACCTGACGGAAGCATTGTTTTCATATATTTTTTATATTCAGAATCATTGAATTGAAACTGCTTCATAAATTCATCACTGAGCTGAGTTTCTTCATTCATCATTTTTTCAATAAGCGTGTCAATATTGTCAGAGGATAAGAGATGAAAAGATGGAATGTGTTTAAAACCCATTGATTGAAATAGTTTTTTATTCATTTTTAACGCAGGATTTGGATAAATGGTGGGTGAAGTATATGCACTGGCAAACAGATGAAGGGGTTTGTTGTTAGGTAAAGACACATTCAATTGTCTGGCCAATCTAAAAGCAATCAGGCTGCCATAACTATTTCCAAAGAGGGCATAAGGGCGATCCATTAATGGAGACAGAATTTGCACCAAAGCATCAACAACTTCTGGAATGCTATCTATGGCATCTTCTTGTAATCGTTCTTCTTTTCCAGGTAATTGAATTGGACACACCTCAATTTCTGGAGGCATTTGTTTGGACCAATCATTGAATAGTGAAGCACCTGCCATGCCATGTGCAAAACATAATAAACGAACTTTGGCTGAAGAATCTGCCTGGTATTTGGGCAGCCATTTTTGGGGATCCATTAAATAGTTTTTGCTCTGGTTTTTAGGATAATTCGTTTGATTTGTACAAGTAATATCAGGTATTAATTGAAGAAGTGTTTCTGCAATTTCTCCAAGACATGGGCCTTCAATAAGGATTTCAACAGGAAGTTCCACTGGCAATGTATTTTCTATTGTTTGCTTAAATGTCAGTCCCATTAACGAATCCATTCCCAATGATCTTATGGGTGTTTCTGCATCTATTTCTGAAATTTCCATTTCAAGTAAGGGCGAGAGGATTTCACAAAGATAGTGAGTAAGTATCTCTTTTTTATGTGGCATGATATTATTTTTCAATATATTGAGAATATTTTCATTCAAATGACGTGCTGTTTTTCTATCGTTAGCTTCATTCATTTCTGCCATTTTTTGCTTGAGTGCTTTGCTAAGCCCTTTCATTTCACATTGCGTTTTAGAAATAATTTTACCTGTATCTTCAAGCAACAGTAGGTGTCCTGAAAGCATATCTTTTTGCTCAAATGACATGTCTACTTTTAGATATCCCCACAGTTCTTCTGATGTGTCAGGAATTTGAAAATAACAATGACTCCATTGAACAACGATATAGGTCATATCCTTATTATCCATACTTCCCATTAATGCAAAAGCATTGAATAACTGCGCACAGGCATCAATGATACCAGGATGAACATTTAATGGATCAAGATATTTTTTTTCATTCTTCAAAGGAAGTCTGAATTTTGCCAAAACATCAGTTTTCCCTATCCATAATCGTTCAATCCATTGAACACTTGCACCTAAACGAACATCATTATTATCCATACATTCATAAAAGTCTGCCCCCAAATAAGGCGTGTTTTTTTGTTTAATGGATTGAATATTTGGCATCACTGTTTTATTATCTATTTCTTGATTTAAAACAAGACTGCCAGCCACATGAGTCAACCATGATTTTTTGGGTTTATCCACACATGTGACAAATTGAAAGCCAATATTGGAACCATTGTTTTTTATAACAATATAGATATGGGTATCTTTCTCTTTAGGAATTAACAGAGCTGTTTGAAAATTCATTTCTATAATGAAAAACTTTTTTGTGCCATATCGTTTTTCTATTGCTTTAAAAAGCATGAGATAAAAATATCCAACATGAATGATGCCATGAACATCTTTTAGATCAGGCAAATTTTGAAAGCTTATTGTATACACGAAATAATCAGCAGGATTGAATGGTACAGACATTTCTTGACAATCAAATGGGGCAGATTTTAATTGTATCTGAGGTGGCTCCTCTAAAATTTTTTCAGGAGGTGATTTGATCCAGTATTTTTTGGGGTTAAAAGTAGTAAGCTTTTGTGTTGTGTTATTAGGCACGCTGCCATTATACTCAGAAACGATTAAATGGGCATTTGTACCACTAAACCCAAAGGAGCTTATAGCAGCGATTCGTGGCTTTCCATTGGTATTCCACTGATGTTTTGATATTGGAATTATGGCTGGAATTTTGCTCAGATGAATTCTTGGGTTTAGATTATTTAAATGAATTTGTGGTGGAATACATTTATGTTGTAGGCAAAGGACTGTTTTAATTAATGCAGAAATACCTGCGGCTGCTTCCAAATGACCAATATTGGCTTTAACCGAGCCAATGATCAGGGGTGTATCTTCATTTCGATCCTTACTATAAATATCTGTAATGGATTGTATTTCAATGGGATCACCCAGACTAGTTCCTGTGCCATGTGATTCAATGTAGGAAATATCATTGGCCTTTTTGTCTGCCAGGCGAAGGGCGTCCTGATAAATTTGAGATTGAGCAAACCGATTGGGAACAGTCAGACCACTTGATGGACCATCATGATTGATCACTGATGACAAAATGACAGCCAGGATTGGATCATTATTTTTTTGGGCATCTGAGAGTTTTTTTAAAACAACCATGCCACAGCCTTCACCACGACCATAACCATCACCACTGGCATCAAAGGATTTACAACGACCATCTTTTGCAAGAGCCTGGATTTTACTCAGACTGATAAACGGATAGGGGGTTAGCATTAAATTTGTTCCACCAGCTATTGCTGTTTGACAGGTTTTGCCCCATATTCCTTCACAGGCCAGATGAATAGCTGTAAGCGCGGATGAACAGGCGGTATCAAGAGAAATGGCAGGGCCTTGTAAGCCTAATATATGAGAAATTCGTCCTGATGCCATGTGTAATGTGCTTCCTGTCATGCTATAGGCGCTGATGGATGCTCTTGGCAAAGTGATATATTCTGAGCTAATAATACCAACAAACACACCTGTCTGACTTTTCTTCAATGATTTTGGATCAATTCCGCATCTTTCAATGGCTTCCCATGTAGTTTCCAGAAGAAGACGCTGTTGAGGATCAATTTCTGATGCCTCTCGTGGTGAAATATTAAACAAACGGGCATCAAAATCACTGATATCTTCTGTCAGAAATCCAGCTTCATTAACATACATTTTATCAGGTGCTTCTGGATTTGGATCATAAAAATCTTTTTGGTGCCAGCGATCTTCAGGCACAGGTATAACACCATCCTTACCATTTTCTAAAAAGGACCAAAATTTTTCAGGAGTATTAGATCCACCAGGAAAGCGGCATGCCATGCCAATGATGGCTATTGGTTCTATGGTTCGTTGATCATTAAGTTTAGCTTTCAAAGTTTCAATGGTATGTAATGATCTTTTTAATAATGTGGTTAAATCTTTTGTTTGCATGTTTTACCTTTATTTAAAACTGACAGGTAGGGTGAGTGATAATAGGGGGCAATAGAATTGAACCCAAAAAATACCCCCAGAATCCAAACTTACGATAACAAACCAAAATATAAAATATAAATAGCATAATGCATTATATACCATCAAGTTTTTTATAAAAAATTAGTGCTTCTGCACGTCTATTTTTTAACTTCCCTTCAGGTGTATTGTTATCAGCAACAGGCTGTTTTGAACCAGATCCGAATGATTTAATTCTGTCTTTTTTAGAGAACAGCCTTATTTCCAACCTTATTGTATAGTGTGCGAGGCGTGACATCCAGCATTTTTGCTGTTTTCTTTCTGGCGCCATTATTTAAAGAAAGTGCACGATCAATATAGTATTTCTCAAAGAGTGAAACCGCATTTTTTAGAGTGAGTCCGGTTTTTACAAACGGTAAGGATGTTGTTTCAGCAGAATTTTCTGAATAAATAATCAATATTGATCATTTTTCCGGTATAGAAGAATTTTCGTAATTCATTAAACAGTTCACGTACATTTCCTGGCCATTTATATGCCTTCATCTGCTCGATGATATAATCAGGGATGTTGCGAACTGGCATTCTTTTTGAGCGATTTTTTTCAATAAATTCATTTATCAACAAAGGAATATCTTGTTTTCGTTTTCTAAGCGGTGGGATTTCAAGCGACAACACATTCAGCCGGTAAAAAAAATCTTCTCTCATGAGATCATCTGAGACCATCTGTGAAGGATTTTTATTGGTGGCAGATAGAAAACGTGGCATCCTTCATTATCCAGTTAACACTTTTATCAAAATTTAATGACCTTTGAAAAATTCAACCTTTTAAATTTTTTTGAGATGATCTGTAATAATTTGAGATTTTTTGTGTCTATATAAT
>PEAL01000247.1 GCA_002753725.1 Deltaproteobacteria bacterium | reverse complement strand
CCAAAGTGATTACTGAAGAAGACAAAAAGACCACAGCCTATCATGAGGGCGGTCATGCTCTGGTTGCTCGTTTCTTGCCTGACACAGATGTTGTCAATAAAATAACCATTATTCCCCGGGGGCGAGCCGCTGGTGTGACCTGGTTTTTACCTGAAGAAAGAGATTTTAAATTTAAGGATCAGCTGGAGTCTGAATTGTCTATTGCATTTGGCGGGCGGATTGCAGAAGAACTCGTTCTTAAACGAATCAGTACTGGCGCATCAAGCGATATCAGACAAGCAACGGATTTGGCTAACAAAATGGTTCGTATGTGGGGCATGAGCGAAAAATTAGGACCGCTGTCCTACAACAATCAGGAAGAGTCTCTTTATATGGGCCGTGATTATTCCGCGCCTCGGGATTATTCAGAAGAAACAGCCCGTGAAATTGATTTTGAAATCAAGGACTTAATCCGAAAAAGTTACGACAAGGCAACGGAAATACTTAAAGATAATATTGATATCCTTCACAAACTCAAAGACTTGCTTTTGGAAAAAGAGACCGTGCATGGAGAAGAATTGGATACCTTGATTTATGAGCTTCGGCCGGGAATAAAACTGCCATCGCCCAAAAGTCCAGAACGATTTCATAAGAAAGATACTTCAGATCAAGCAATAAAAGATGATACTCAAAAAGATGAAACCGAAAATCAGGCCGGTGAGTCCAAAACAAAAACAAAAACAAAATCAAAATCATCCAAAAAAATTGATACAAAGGCTTGACCATGAAATCTTATGCGCTCGCATGGCAACAGTATCATCTGAAATTGGGGTTTCCACCGATGATTATGGGAATTCTCAATGTTACGCCGGATTCCTTCTCTGATGGCGGGCAATTTTTTAATCCAGAAATGGCCATTAAACATGCTCAACAAATGATCGCCCATGGCGCTGATATCATTGATATCGGTGGAGAATCAACACGTCCATTTGCTGCCCCTGTTTCATCTGACCAGGAAATTCAACGCGTTGTACCGGTTATTTCTGCATTATCCAAATCAATCACCATCCCCATTTCCATTGATACCTCCAAGGCTGTTGTTGCTGATGCCGCAATACAGGCGGGCGCTTCTATAATAAATGATATCAGCTCTTTGAAAGATCCAGACATGGCAATGGTTGCCAGGCAGGCGGGGGTTCCTGTTATTTTAATGCATATGCAGGGAACCCCCCAAACAATGCAGGTGGCGCCCAAATATGAGAATATTATCGAAGAAATATTCCATGAGTTAAACTATTACATTGAAAAAGCTGTCCATGCTGGTATAAAAAAAGAAATGATTATTGTTGATCCGGGAATTGGCTTTGGTAAGACAGTTGGTGATAATTTTGCTATCATTCAACACTTAGCCCGCTTTCAAGATTTGGACGTGCCGCTTTTAATCGGTTCTTCGAGAAAATCATTTATTCGGAAAACCCTTGAAAAGTATCATCCGAATTTTTTAGATGAACCCAATGCCATTGAATGTGGAACTCAAGCGACAGTTGCGGTATCAGCATTGAACGGCGCTCAAATTGTTCGGGTTCATAATGTGTTTCAAACCAAAATTACTTTAACTTTATTAAGAGCGATTCAAAATGATTAAAAAACGACGTTCATATGGGGCATGGATGCTTGTTTCTGCATGCATTGTAATCAGTATTGTTGTTTTTTACTATAAACATCGATATCAACCGGTTACAACGGATGTTATTATCAAACTTGATTGGAGTCAAAAGCCTGAAGAGTTGACTCTGATGAGTGAGGTGGTCGACCATTTAACGGTTCGGATCAAAGGTCATAAATACATTGTTGAACCGCTGCTCAGTCAGGAACGGGTTTATCCCATAGACTTTTCACACCCTCAAACAGGTACAATTTATCTTCCCGTTGATCCCCATCGATTCCAATTTCCAGAAGGGGTTGACATTCAAAAAATTGTGCCCAATGCATTGACATTTAAAATGGAGAAAATTATTGAGCGGGAAGTTCCTGTCCGCCTGACGGTTTCTGGTTCACCTGCTGAAACCTGCGTTCTTTCAGAAATTTATCTAAAACCCGGTCTGATTCTTTTCAATGGTCCTGAAAATAGTATCAAGGATGTTCAGGAGATTTTTACGCGCGAGCTCTCTTTGGATGGCACTCACGAATCATTTTCAAAAGAACTTCCCCTTGAAATTGATGAGTCTCTCATTCCTTATGTCTCTGTTCGAATCGTTCGGGTTGATGTCACGTTGAATGAAAAAATTCAAACGCAAGAATATAAAAATATCGTTGTTCGTGGAAAAAATACACGCTTTCGATATAAAATTCGCCCCTCCACGGTTGATCTGACTTTCGAAGGACGTATGAAAGCTATTGGACAACTCAAAGCTCAGGCAATCAATGTTTATGTTGATCTAAAAGGCTTAAAACCTGGAGTTTACGCCAGACGTGTTAAAATAGAAGTTCCGGGCAATGTGTCATTGACCGATGTCCGACCGGAAGTATTTACAGTCACCATTTTTAAATCTTATCAGTGAATGAAAATGTTACTTGTAATTGATATTGGTAATACAAATATTGTATTGGGGGTGTATCGTGATGATCATCTGCTTCGTTCATGGCGTGTCAGAACGGAACGTCAGGCGACTGAAGATGAATTTCATGTTTTAGTCAACAACCTGTTTTTATCAGGAAATATTGATATTCAAGATGTTTCAGAAACCATTGTATCATGTGTCGTTCCGCCCATCGTTGGAGTATTGGATTCATTTTGTAAAAAATATCTCAATCATGCACCCCTTTGGGTCAATGCCCGAAATGTGTCCATGCCAATTCTTCTAAAAAATCCAGACGAAGTTGGTGCAGACAGACTGGTCAATGCTATTGCCGCCTATCATAAATATGGCGGAAACTTGATTGTCATTGATTTTGGTACTGCCACAACCTTTGATTGTATTTCACAACAAGGGGAATACTTAGGCGGAGCAATCAGCCCAGGAATTATGATTGCAGCAGAAGCCTTGTTCATGAATGCATCTAAACTTCCCCGTGTGGATATTTATCAGGCTCCTCATCATGTCATCGGCAAAGATACGGCTGAAAGTATTCAGTCAGGCATTATTTATGGCTATGCAGGTCTTGTGGATGGCATTGTCAAACGAATTTCAATTGAAATGGGCAACTCGCCTGGCGTTATTGCCACTGGTGGACTGGCCAGCCTGATGGCAGATGTCTCCGAATATATCGAATATGTGGAAACCAATTTAACGCTTGAAGGCTTAAGACTGATTGCCCGTGCGGTATGAAAAAGAGATGACTGAATCATTGCAAGTGCCATTTGGGTCATATCATTTGTAATGTTTAGGAATGAAACGACTCATCAAATCTTTTTGGAAGGAAGTATCGGTGTATTCAAAAATTTTAACCTTAAATTTTCCTAAAACCAAAGCACAAAAACCACTTGTCTGTAATTTAGCCAGACGGTTTGATTTGGAATTCAATATATTGAATGCAACCATTTTGCCACGTAAAGAAGGTAAAATGGTTTTGGAATTATTCGGTACCCCCAAAAGTTTTAAAAAAGGTATTCAATATCTTAAAGACAATGGTGTGCGTGTTAAAAATGCTGACAGTGATATCAAACGTCATGAAGATATTTGTACTCACTGTGGTGCGTGTACGGCTGTCTGTCCCACCGATGCTTTAAGTATCAGCCGACCAGACATGACTGTTATCTTTGATCAAAAAAAATGCAGTTTGTGTGAACTTTGTGTTCGTGTTTGTCCTGCACGGGCCATGTATGTTCGCCCCACACAGGATAGCTTTTTTGGAGAATAGCACATGAGATTAGCGGTTGCTGTGAGTGGGGGGGTTGACTCGATGGTTGCCCTTCATTTGCTTAAAGCATCCGGCCACACGCTTTTTGCCATTCATTTTTTAACAGGCTATGAACGCGCGGAAACTATCAACCATCTGGAAATGCTTACATCTTATCTGAATCACCTGGATATTGAATTAAAAACAGTGACTATCCGTCAGGCTTTTCAAACCCATGTTGTGGATTATTTTGTTTCCACATATGCGGCGGGTCAAACCCCAAATCCGTGTGTTATCTGTAATGCAAAAATTAAGTTCGGTATTATTGCCGAACATGCAATGAAACTGGGTGCAGATTTTTTGGCCACTGGTCATTATGCTCAAACGGAACAGAACATGGATGGTCAGTATGTACTCAAAAAAGGCCTTGATTCCAAAAAAGATCAATCGTATTTTTTATCCATGTTGTCTGCTCAACAATTATCAAAAGCCATATTTCCGCTGGGAAAATGGCTCAAAACAGATGTTGTTGAGTATGCTTCAAACCATGGCATTTCAACAATTGTTCTTCCGGAAAGTCAGGAGGTCTGTTTTATTCAGGATCGCTACCAGGATTTTCTTATCCGCTCGGGATATATCAAAAACACTCCCGGTCCAATCAAGACAACATCTGGTACATTGATTGGTGAACATAATGGATTGCATGAATTCACCATCGGTCAACGCAGGGGAATCAATTGTCCAGGGCCATATCCTTATTATGTGGTTCGTCTGGAACAGGCAACCAATACGCTGATCGTTGGCAAAAAATCCGATCTTTTATCCGATACCTGCTATCTTTCTGACATGAACTGGATTCATCCCCCAAAAGACCCATTAATCGTTGATGCACGGATACGCTATAAAACGCCGGCAATTCCTGCAACACTTTATCCTGCTGTGCATTCAAATCAAGCAAAATTGTCTTTTCATTCAAGGCAAAGTGCCGTAACGCCGGGACAGATCGCTGTGTTTTATCAGGGAGAGACCGTCATCGGTGCGGGGCGGATACATTAAAACCCATGTTTTGCAAGAAAAGCCTTATCGATACCCGCTTGATTCGATAAAGATGAAGACTTTTTCTGAGGTATCATTAAACGTTCCACATACTTTCCAATCATATCTGTTTCAATATTAACCCACTGGCCCACCGGCTTGAAACCAATGGTACTCATGGTTGCGGTATGCGGAATGATACTCAAATAAAAGCTGTCTTTTTCCAGGCGGTTGATGGTCAGGCTGATACCATCAACCGCAACAGAGCCTTTATGAATCATGTACCGACAAACATCTGGATGGGTCGAAATTTTGATAATCACAGCATTGTCCTGATTTTTTCGATCTAAAATTTTTCCCAGCCCATCCACATGGCCTGACACCAAATGGCCATCGATGCGATCAGAAAGGCGCATGGCCCGTTCAAGATTCACACGTTCGTTGGATTGAATATATTGAAAAACAGTGTTTGAAACTGTTTCCGGCGCAATATCAACATCAAACTGTCGGCCATGGATACGAACAGCCGTTAAACACACACCATTTACCGCAATACTGTCACCAATGTTCGTACCATCCAAATCAAAGTCTGACACAACCGACATTCGCATGCTCTTACCGGATCGATGCAAATGGGTGACAGACCCAAGACCTTCAATAATTCCTTTAAACATATTTTATCCTTATCCATTCATCAGGGCGCATACAGGGATTTTACTTTTTAGGCCAGGGACACCAGGGTGGGGTTTTCCATCGATTATGTACCCAGAACCATTGTTCAGGATACTTACGAATCATTTCTTCGATATTTTTGTTGTATCTAAGAGTATTTTCAGCAAGATCCCAATATTCATCACCGGTTGAGATCCAGGGGATTTCAGGCTGAAATTGTCCGATAAAGCCATTTTCTGTTCGAATGACATATAAAGGAATAACAGGTGCTTCCAGCTTTTTTGCCAGCCGAGCCAGTCCGGTATTGGTACAGGCGGGCAGTCCAAAAAGATCTACAAAGATACCTTCATACCAGTCCACTCGCTGATCATTGAGCAAAACCACATGATTTTTTTGTTTTTTATCTGACAGATGCCTGATAATGGTTCGGAAAGGGTGTTTTCGGGTTTGCAGAACCCGTGTACCATAGCGAGCGCGTACTTCTTGAAAAAAACGTTCCAAAGGTAGAAAATCCAAGCGTCGGGCAACAATATTGGAAACAAACCCGCAGCGTTTATGAACAAAATACCCGGCTTCTCGTAAGAGTTCCCAGTTTCCAAAATGCGCTGATAAAATAAGAACGCCTTTACCCTGACGATGCGCCCGGCGTAAATGTTCCAGGCCTTGAACTTCGTAACTGTCCAGTGTGTTTTTGGAAACAGAGATCCAACCAATATCAAAACATATCCGGCCAAGGTTTTCAAAACACTTGATGGCAATCTGTTGAATTTCCCCGGGTGTTTTTTCTTTACCAAAAGCGATGTTCATATTTTTTAGAACAACCTTGCGATGTCGATGATCAAAACGATACATCAGTCGTCCCAGGGCACTCCCCAATCGATCCCGCCAACTTTTTGGCAGTATTCCCATGCAACCAAAAATACATTTGATCAATAAATAAGCGATTGCTTGACTCATGCTCTATGCCTTTCGTTGGTATCTAATTTAATTTAAATGATTTTCCCACAACAATGTTTATATTTTTTGCCACTTCCGCATGGACAGGGTGCATTTCTGTGAACATGCTTTTGTAAGGGAGCGGGCAATTGAAAATAGAGATGGCTGATCGCAAGTAAAAAAAGTAAGACAGAAATCATTTGCCTGCCACCATTGGTCAACATAAACACCCAGAATTCGCGAATAGTCGCAAAAAAAGATTCCACAATCAACCCTTTTTCTGCCTGAGAGATCAGGTGAAACGGATGATCGATCATCAATGGAACAACCAACAATAAAAAACCACACCCTAAAGAAATCAGCCGCCGCTTGATTGAAAGGCCGGGCCAGGATAAAAGCAGCGAAAACAGAATAATCGGATGGCTGTACAATGTACTGGCATGGATACTATAACTGACATCCCGCCAGGAACCAGTCTTTCCGAATTCATCGGTAAATCGTCTCACAATTGAAATACGAACAGATATTTCACGATTCATGCCTTGTTCTTTGTATGACATTTCATGAATATCATATTCCGGATGAATCCATTTTATTTGATAGTTGATGATAGGCAATACAGTTTTAACATACACAGCCCCATAGGAGACAAAAAGAAGTGTCAATACCCCACATGCCAGAATCAGACGCAAGGAAAACCATACAAGGGGGAATTTTTTAAGGTTGAGTTTGTCGGTCATTTGCCGCTCCTCCTATCTGAATCCAAAATATAAAAAAGACAGCACCAACAAAAATATAAAACGATTGACCGATATACATGTGCAAAATATCGAACAATTCAGGCTTATATTTCAAAGAATAGTATAAAGTGATGATACGAACAAGATTGGATATGTACAAAAGCAGTGTGCCCAAAACAATGCCAATGGTTTTGAACATCAGCGGCATTTGAAAAGCCAATAATGCAGAGACCACCAGGATGATACCTTCTGTCCCTTCACATCCTTCCTCAATAATCATTCGAAAAGGACCCGATTGAATTTCATTGTTATGAACCTTTGTCCGTTCAGGAGGATGAATGAAATTGATCAAGAAAGAACTGACCCCTGCATTCAATCGATGAACCACCAGTTGTGCTGTATAGTTTTTGCTCCAATAATACAGGCTTTGTCCACAAACAAAAAAAAGAATAAAAAAAACAATAAACTGAATTTCTCGGTGGTTGGCGTGGTAAAAGCTTTTCATATAAAAACGTAAATTCGTCATGTTCGATCACCTTAATAATATGGTTAAATGATTCGAGTGATATCTATTAAATTCTTTTTGAAAATCTTTGCATAAAATAGGGTGCAACACAAAAAAGTTGCACTTTTTTCTTAGCCCTGTAAGGGCGTTAAATACCAGCCCAGGGCAACGCCCTGGGTAATGGTATAAGGGTGTTTTAGCCCTGAAAGGGCGGGACATA
>PEAL01000246.1 GCA_002753725.1 Deltaproteobacteria bacterium | reverse complement strand
GAGTGTTGAAGGAAAGCCAATAAAATAATAAAAATGTATGAAAAAGTCATTTGCTTACTCCTTAATTTTTAATGAGTGTTATTAAATAAGCTCAAATTAACATCACCACCTCGTTTTTGGAGCTGTAGTAAAAATTCGGGTATTCTTCCGGTTGCCATAAATGATCCACTGATGGTATGGTTTTGATCAAATCCAGTTTCTTTAAAATAAAAAATATCCTGCACCATGATTTTTCCATTATCATCGATTCCAGTGATTTCTGATATTTTGGTAATTTTACGTGATCCACATTCAAAACGATTTTGTTGAATGATAATACTGATGGCTGAAGCGATCTGCTCTCTTATGGCATGGCTGGGTAAATTTTGTCCTGCCTGAACGACCATATTCTCTAATCTTAACAGCATTTCTTCAGGAGAATTGGCATGAGTCGTTACCATAGATCCATCATGGCCGGTATTCATCGCTTGAAGGCAATCAAAAGCTTCAGCACCACGACATTCACCACAAATAATACGATCACACCGCATACGTAATGCATTACGAACCAGTTGTCGTATGGTAACTTCCCCTTGCCCTTCAATATTTGGCGGTCGTGATTCAAGCCTTATAATATGATGATGATATTCGTTTAATTTTAGTTCTGCAGTGTCTTCTATGGTGATGATACGTTCACCTTCTGGAATAAAGGCGCCCAATACATTCAATGTTGTCGTTTTTCCAGAACCTGTGCCACCAGAAATAATGATATTTTTTTTGTTAACAACGCAAATTTTTAAAAATTTTTTGATGTTTTCATTGAGTGTGTTGAATTGAATCAAATCATCTATTTTAATGGCTTGTTTGGAAAATTTTCGAATAGTAATGGAGGGGCCATCAATTGATAATGGAGGGATAATAATATTTACCCTGGAACCATCTTTTAACCTGACATCAACATATGGGGAACTTTCATCAACACGTCTTCCAACTGGACTCACCATTCGGGAAATAACACCAATTAAAGATTCATCACTGGTAAATGTTTTCGGATAATGACTGATTTTACCTTTTTTTTCAACATAGATCTTGTCTTTTCGTGCCACCATTATCTCAGAGATGGTATTGTCCTGCATCAGTTTGTCCAAAGGACCAAGACCAATGGCTTCATCAAGAATATCAGCTATCAATTCTTCCTTGAATTTCTGATCTGGTAAAGTAATGGTTAATCTATCGATAATTTTTTCAACGATTAGCCGACATTCTTTTCTGAGCGTTTCATCATCAACGCTGTTAATATCGAGTTTGCGCAAATCTATTTCATCATAAAGTCTTGTTTGTATTTGATCTTTTATTTTCATTGTATTGAAATCATTTTGAATAACAGGGGCAGATGATTGCGATTGCTCTGTAGTGTGTTGATTAAAAGCAATCTCTACTTTAATATGGAATTCTCCAATAGTGATGATATGATCAGGATGAATAGAAATTTCTTTTGAATCTTCTACTTTGGTGCCATCAATGAATGTACCATTGGAACTTCCCAAATCCGCGATAAAAACGTTTCTATCTCTGAAAAATAATCTGGCATGTTGACTGGATACTGATTTTGATTTTAATGCAATATCGTTTAATCCTGATCTGCCAATGGAAATCATTGGTCTGTCAAATTGTTTTGTTTCTATCAAATTTCTATTGCGAAATATTTCTATGATCACCATTTTTCATTGCTCCTTTTTTTAATAGGCTATTGAAAATTCATGATTATGGGCCTTAAATTTTTTCATCATTTCATTGGGTAACTGCTGAACCTGCTGCAAATCATGATGGTCAATCTCAGGTGTAACAAAAATCATAATTTCACTTTTCCCATTTTGGACTGATTTGGATTTAAACAGATAGCCCAATATTGGGACACTTCCAATGAAGGACAATTGATCGGTTGATTTTTTGTTTGAAAGACTGAATAGTCCTGAAAGAACAATAGTTTGACCACTTTTGACTTTTATTTTCGTGTCCACAAAACTTTTATGAAACACAGGGACGCCCTGTAGATAATTCGCAATATCACTATGTTCCAATATTATTTGGCTTGAAATTTCATCTATGTCATTAACTACAGGTTGTATAATCAGATGGATACCAAAAGGTTTATATTCAATTGATTGTGTGGTTATGGTTGATGATGTTGATATTTTTGGAATCGGAATTTCACCTCCTGTTTCAAATTTAGCTGTTTCGCCACTGGCACAAACCAGTCTGGGTTGTGCCAGAATTCGAGATTTACCGCTTGTTTTTAATGCATTTAAAATAATGCTATAATTACCATTGATTGAATAATTTCCCGATAGAGGTGTATGATTCAATCCAAATCCTCCAACAGCTTGTGCGCTGGCATTCACTCCAAAAATACCTACTTTTCCATTACTGTCTGTCCATTTAATCCCAAGTTCATCAATAATATCTTTATCTATTTCAATAAAATCCACTTTAATGGAAACTGTCTTTTTAGAAATTCTGGCGAGTTGAAATGCATATTTAACATTTCCAAATAATGATGAGGCAATGATTTCTGCCTTTAGCTGAGCCTCTTTATCCGGTACTTCACCAACAATGATAATTGTTTTTCCAATTCTTTCAGCTGAAATATTGTCCAATTCGAATTTCTTGAATTCATTATTCATTTTTACTACAATAGAATTAATCATTGTATCACTGACAGTTGTATCATTAACAACCAGAGGATAATCACTGATAATTTTAGCTACTTTTGAAACATCGCTTTTGTTTTTAATCGTTCCGGAAATAATCACTCTACTCCTTGCAGTTCTTACATAAATACCTTTAACACCATATAATCTTTCCCGAATTTCTTTTGCCATTTCGCTGAGATCCATCATAACTGTGATATCAACCTGTTCTTTCTGTCCATATTTATCCCAAACTGTTAAATTGGTTCTGCCAATAGACTCTCCAGTAATAAGAATTTGATTGAGTTCTTTTATGACCTTGGCTGTTGCAATAGCTGGATTACCTATGGAAGCTTTTTTGATTCCTGGAAAATCAATTGTTATTTGTTGATTGATAAATACAATCTCTTCTTTTGAATATGCGTATGAGCATAAGACAAAGAGACATATAACGATGGTTATCAGTTTTATTTTCATGCGTTTTTTCTCCTTAAAGTGTATGCTTATTAATATCTAACGACCTGGTTTATTTTTACTTTGTGGGCTATTATTGATAGACCTTGGATTCTCATCCAATAAAATAGAATCCGGATCTTTTGGCGGTAATGTTCCTAAAAATTTCATTAAGTGATCAAAATTCACAGGTGGTGCTTTAATGATATCTGCATCTTCGGGATTTCTTAAACTGGCTGTCATGTATCCGCGATGTTGTGCAAAAATGAGCATTTCAGTTTCATTTGGATCAAGACTCAATGTCAAAGCACCATTTGCTGATTTATTGCGAATGCCTGTCGAAAGCACCTGCTTATTTTGAAGAAGTGTACAGGTTACTTTCCCGCCTGTTTTACGATCCTTATATGTAAAAAGAATGTCTATTTTATCATTCACATTAATATTACCCGATACACTATTGATGGTATCAAAAGGTATGGATATTGCTCTTTTGCCTTTTTCAATAAGATCCGCCATGCCTTTAACTTTGTTTTTTTGAATAAGAGTAGACCAGAGAATGGGATCTCCAGCTTGCAACGTTACACTAATGGGGAATCCAATTATTTTATGCATATAATCAGGTGATATTGCTTTCTCGTAACGAAAAGCTTTTGCGATTTTATCTGTTGTCAGCATGGATTCATGCACGACTGTTCCTGCTTTGATAGTTTGGTTTGCTACAATTGTCGGGACAGGTTCTATGTACTGTCCAACGAGTACAATTGCACACAGGCCGCAGATGGCTGCAAGGCCGATCATCATTAATTCTTTTTTGCTTTTTAATAAATAGATCATTGTTTAATCTCCTTTCTAAAATTGTTTTTGTTCACGATCTATTAATGTACAAATAAACGTTTTCGTTTTATTATTTTTTTCAATCCAGAGAATAAGCTCTCTGGTATTGCGTTTAAAATGAATACTATGGTTGAATACACCATTAAATTGAGTGATATCAGTCATAGATGTCCAACCATTGGCTCCCAGATGTGTTTGATAGAATTCCAAAATATCTTCTGCAGATAGATCCCATTCACACAGGCTTATTCTATCAAGTGTTTGAAAGTTCTCCTGCGCCATCGTTAATAATGTTTTTGATTTTTGATGTGATGGAATATCCAATGAATTGAATTGGGGTTGTAATGGTTTTGCCATTGTATTATGAATATTGTAATCCGATGTTGTCCATAAATTGAGAATGGTTGACTGGCTGCCATGTTTGACGACAATTACAGCTCTGGCTTTTCCAATCTTGCCAAAATGCCCTGATTCAATGGCCTGCTTATAGTTGTGAATAAAAGTATCTAATCCCATTTCCAATAGTGACTCTGAGAATTGAAACATGCCCAGCCCTCCCATATTTTCATTTTCCCACCTGAAATATGGATTTTGAATCACTGGATCTATTATGGAATTTACTTGATTGATAACGTTGATAAATTGTTTGTTGTTTTTTGCCTGTTGTTGTTTCATTTCTTTGATTAAGTTCTCTTTTACCTTTAAAAGGTCTTTAGGAGGGTATTGCTTTTCATAAAAATCAAGAATATTCGAAACACTGTCAGACACCTTACTGACTGTCATATAGGTGGTATTCCCATTAAAGATAATTTTGTAAGGATTGGATGATGAATCTTCTCGAAAAAGATAAGCTGGCATTTTATCAACAATGATTGGCGGTAAATCAAAAATGGTTGCCCTTGCATTGGGATCAGCTTTAAAAAAAAAGCCCACATAAAAAACGCCAGCTAAAATCATCAGTAAAAAGAGTATTTTAATTATTTTCATGTTACACTCCTTGTCTTAACACTACGCCATGTATAACTTAAACGATTGAAAGTTATATTTTTTGCAGAAAAAGTTTTTTCAAATTGAATGATTTGAAGAACAATAGAAATAGTGAATTATGGATTAGAAAATAAATGCTAATGGTTTTTTGAAAATTTCGATGACCGCATCTCTAATATCATGGATATCAATATCATAGCCATTCCATGAATTCCCCTTGATATAATTGTCTTCTGAAATAACAGCAGGCTCCGGTAACAGGGGGGATGATACCGGGCATTCAATTTTACAGTATAACGACCTGGATTGTATGTCAGAAGTTTTCAGGAAAGTATTTATTGGCGCTTGCAAATCATTTTCTATCGTTGCACCTTTATTGCCTGTTTGAACAGAAACTTCTTGCTGATTATTAAAAAATTTTTCAGCAATGGTGTTTTCCAGTGTACTTCCTTTTTCATTGTTTCTTAATTGATGAAAGGTGGCATACCTGACAGATTCAATTGTTTTTTCTTTGATAATAAGCAATTTAGACATCTGAACAATACCACATATAAATAGAATTAATAATGGTGCGCATACAACAAATTCAGTAACTGCCTGCCCTTGATTATGGGTTAAAAAATTTTTCATTTTTTCCTCCTGTGTTGATATTAATGTGTAATTAAAGGTGATAGTTTCTCAAAATTTTTTAAAACATTTGATACATTTGGATCTTTTATATTGTCATAAAGATTGATCACTTCCGGATCAGGGTTAAATGGGACCAGTTTGACATGCCAATCTTGATTAAACAGGTTTTCATCTTTTGGATTGTATATTTCAATCTGGGAAAGACCATAGGTTTGTTTTGATTTGGGGTCTCCAAATGTATATGTTTTCCCCTGTTCTTTGTGAAGAAAGTGCCACATATCTGTGGTTGGTTTACTGACCACTGCCAAAAAATTGACTTTTTTCCGCCATTCATCATCCAATACCAGTGGTACAGGTTTGTCATTTTCAGACTCGACATACTCCACTGCGGTATAATTACATTTTAAAAGCGTCCATTCATCTTTGTAGCATGAATAAAAATCAACTTCGCCATCGTCATTATATGAAGGTTTTCGGCTATGAAACTCATAGACGCTGCATTTCCCATTTTTTTCAATTTTTTCATCATAATGGACAGGATATATACTGCCTGTTTTTTTTCCCAGACTTGTTCGCCCTCCAATTTCACTACCATTTAATTCACAAGGTTCAACCAGAACTCTGTTACCGACCCATATGGCATCTCTCTGACATTTACTGCATTCAGTGGTCATGTTTTCATATTCAAAGGTTTCTCCAGATTCACACAGGGTATTATACGACAGTCTGACAGCTCTGTGATATTCTATTGCCACCAAAGGACTTAAAGGAGCTGTATCCGCACCTTCGCCATTTGGATATGCTGTCCATAAAAGAGATATAATATCCTTTATTCTTACACCAGCCAGCTCCATATCCAGGGCACTATCAAATCCAAGAAAATTGATATACCCGGAAGTACCATATTTGGTTGGATGACATAAATCATGAAATTTTCCTTCCTGAACAGACATTCCCATGTGTTTGGGTAACCAGTGGTAAGATTTTGCTTTGTTTAAATGTGCAATATTCCGAGCTTCATTTTCTGCCATGATTGCAAGAAGAGGAATATCATCCATCGTGGCATTGATCGCATCCTCCCCCTTTTTTAACCATCTCATAATACCCCAAAGCGTTGTGGGTTCTTCATCTTCAGGATAACCCATCACTGATCTGATTTTATTGTCATAAAGATTTTCAACCTCTCTAAGACCAGGAATGGCTATTGTGATCAGTCTTTTTAGCCATTTATAATTATAGCTTGCTGCAGCAGCCACCATATTTGAAATACAAATAACTTTTCCATGTTCATTGGCTTTATTGATAGCCTTCATAAAAATGATTGATGCCAGTGATTCTGTCATAGAAACATTCAGAATACTGATAATATTCATTCCTCTGGCAATCCACAATCCACCGGATATTGCTGATGAATCAGCAGCTGTTTGCATTTTTTCTTTTGCTGCAATTTGAAATCCCACATTAATGGTCAATGCCAGGAAACAAATGAGTGTAAACAAAACAAATACGACAATAATGGTGACGTTTCCTTTATTGCCATTCCACAGTTGTTTTTGGACGGAATTATTCATAATCATTTTCCTTTCATTTAGTTGTTCAGGATATTTCCTTCAAGGGGTAATGTTGACGTTGCTTTCATGGGGAGTGCATAGACAGTACGAGAATTTAAAGTGATTTTATCCAGTATCGGTAACAGAACCAGATCAGCAACCGGAAGAATCAGTGGACAATGATACAGTAGTTCAACTGTAATATCTGTATGTGTTTTTTCTTCGTTAAATGGAGAATAGACAGGAAATGGGACACCATTTGAATCAACAATATTAACCGATACCAACATGTCTGCAACTTCGTATCGCTGAATCATATCATTTCGATTGAGTTGTGTGTTGATAATGGCCAGTGCGTCTTTAAGAGAATTATCTGCGAATTTTTCAGGTGTTACATTTAAATTTGGTGTTATCAGGGAACAGGTAATTGATGCTGCTTTATTGATGTTATCCATCTTAACTTCTGGATATACATCCTCAGGAATCCATACAATGGCTGTTCGTGCGGTATTGAATGCAGCATAGTTTAAAACCTGTCTTACTGTATACAAAAGGGAAAGCTGCATGATACTTGTGATCATTAAAAATAAAACAGGAAAAACGATGATAAATTCGATCATTGCCTGTCCATCACTTTTTTTTATGATAGGTTTCATATGATTATCCTGATTCATTTAAGGTTTATTAAAACGATTTCATATAAGAAATGACATATGTAATGGCGCATCCAAGGGATATTGCCACACCATATGGTAAATATTGATGGTTGACAGAATCATCCTGAGAATATGAGATTGGATGACAAATGTATTTCATCATAAAGTCTTGTTT
>PEAL01000245.1 GCA_002753725.1 Deltaproteobacteria bacterium | reverse complement strand
GAAGAAATACCATCAAAAAAAAAGCCTGAAATAATCCCTCAAATAGTACAACAAACGGAAGTTGCTCCCGTATCTCAGGCTGTCAGCGAACCACCGAAAGCCCCGATAACAACAGCAGCGGTTGATAAAAAACCGCTGCCCCCCAAAGAAGAAGAAGGGGTGTTGCGGTCTCATCCAATGACCTATACCAGGAAGCAGGTCATTGATATGATTCAAAAATTTAATTTTTTTGATGCTCAATATAACCCCAATGGTGGATTTCCAAATCGTTTTGTGGATAATCGAAATGGAACCATTACAGACAATGAAACCCGGCTGATGTGGCAGAAATCTGGAACGCGTGAAATGATATCCTGGAGTAAAACCCCGGAATACATTGATCGACTCAATAACCGAAAGTATGCGGGGTATTCTGATTGGCGCTTACCCACATTAGAAGAACTTCTAACGTTGACCAAACAGCGTCACTCACGGCAGGGGCTTTATATATCGAGTTTTTTTTCACAAAAACAGGGTATTGTGGGAAGTTCGGACTTCTGTACCTATGATGGAAAAAAAATTCCCTGGTACACCAGTTTTTTGCGGGGAATATCCAATTGTGTATCATATGATTTGATTGATGAATTTCATGTTCGGGCTGTTCGTTCGATACAAAAAATCAATAATGGATAAATTGAGCGTTGAGAATTGAGGCCTGTGAATGGAATCGTTATTTGTTTTGCTCAATGATCAATGATCAGTGATTCCTTTGGAATGTTCAATTTTTAATAAAAGGAATGTTTATATGAAAATTTATTTTAGCGCATTGTTAATGTTTATGGGGATTTTGTTTCTTCATATGTTTGCTGTTGCGCAGCAAAATCCAGAAAAAATACAAATCAATGGTGGTTTTATGGGGACGATTTCGTTCGCTCACACGCTTCACGAAAATGCTATTGATGATTGTCAGAAATGCCATGCCGTGTTCCCAAAACAGACGGGAATCATTCAAGATCTAAAAGACAAAAGTCTATTCAAAAAAAAGCATGTAATGACGACTTTATGCATTGCATGCCATAAAATTGAAAAAAATACAGGACCGACAATGTGTAATGGTTGCCATCAAATGGTGCTTAATTTTATACCCGCAGGGTGTTGTCTCATTTTTTAAGGACTGCTCAGGAAAATGGGCTCATCGTTTCAATGACCATTCGTTTTTAATGGTCATTGAAACGATGACCCCATTTCCGTTCTATCTTCAATTGGAGAAACCATGAAAACAAACAAAAAACCAAACGACCTGACAATTCAGGAAGTCGACTATTTTAGAAGCATCGAGAGTGCATTTTTGAAGCGTTGCCGACAATTTGGTTACAACGAAATCAAGACCGGAACCATACAATCGCTTCATATTTATACAGCTTTGGGAACCCTCAGCCCTTCCCGATTGCGCCGTATGTATTCATTTATTGATTGGGATGGATGGTCAGGGGAGCGCGTGGTATTGAAACCCGATTCATCTCCCTCTGTGGTCCGTTTCTATGCTGAAAATCTCTTTGAGAAACAAGACCATCAAAAACTTTGCTATGTTGAAAATCATTTTGAATGGTCAGATACCGGTGAAAATATTTCCGAACGGTGGCAATGCGGTGTTGAAAATATCGGTGATCCATCGGTGACATCAGATATTGAAATTATTTTTATGGGCCAGGACATTCTCGAAGACATGGGATTTTCAAACCGTCACATTTTTTTAGCATATCCTTCCATCATTCGTCATATTGTTCAAGCCCTTGTTTTTTCAAAAGATCAACAACAGGTCATCCTGGATGAAATCAAAAAACAACGCTTCGATCAGGTCAAATCCATGCTTTCTGGTGTGGACAAGGCCTCGCTGTTGATTCGTCTTTTAGAAACAAAAGGAAACACCGCCAGCTATTTGAAAAATATTTTTGAATCATTGAAAGGGCCTGAATTTGAAGGTATTTATGATGATATGAAACGTTTCGTTTCTATCTGCGATTATCTGGATCGTATGGAATGTCCCTACACCATTGATTTTTCATTGATCGGCAATCTGGATTATTATACTGGCATGCAGTTTCAAATTTTTTCAAAATCAACGCGAAAATCCAATGCGGATATCTTATGTGCCGGGGGACGATACGATCAATTGGCCCTTGAAATGTTCAAATTATTGAATAAATCCGCTGATCAAACCCTTTCTACTCTCATTCCATCTGTCGGTTTTGCGTTGTATGCCAAAAATATTATCCGCCATATGTTATTGAACACTCAGGGTAAAAAAGATGACCCCCCACATATTGCCATCTATCTGAGTCAACTGGCGCCAAGCTCGATGAAAAGCGGTCAGCGTCTGTCAGATAGACTGACAGACATGGGATTTTCTTCAACATTGACACTAAAGCCCATTGAACAAGATGATTATGCGCATTATGGTGCGGTCATCGAAGTTGACCACGAACGTTTTCAGGGCGGCTATCAATTCTTGTATGAAAGATCCATCAATAAATATATTTTAAATTACATCCTGGGTGATATCAATGGATAATCAAATTATCAGTCTGTCTCTGCCCAAAGGGGATGCCTTACCTTTTTTGTCAGAGCAGCTCGACCATATCAATTTTCCATTGAAGGGCTATCAATCAGATAATCGGACCTATCGACCTATGGTTGAACACTTACCGGTTCGCGCAAAGATTATGGCTGAAAAAGATGTTGCCCTTCAAGTCGCCGCCGGCAATTATGACATTGGTTTTTGTGGACAGGACTGGATTCAAGAGCATATCGTTCGATTCAGTGCATCCCGTCTGCAAATTCTTTATACCATGAAACATTCCAGCCAGGCCCTTTATGTTTGCAGTGGCAACAGAGGAAACATTCGCACGATTGATGATCTTCACTCATTATCGGATGTTATTGAAATTGTCAGTGAGTATCCCAATTTGGCAGAAAATTTTGCCATCCAGAATCGTCTGAAACGGTTTAAAATATTTTCTGCATGGGGAAGTGTTGAAGCGTACCCTCCAGAACATGCGCATGTGGTTATATTAAAAGCCAAAGATGACAACGATCTTCACCAAAAAGAGCTTTTCATGCTGGAAAAATTATTTAATTCAGACTTATGCCTTGTGGTCAATCAAAATGCTTACAAGGAAAAAGATTTAACCCCTGTACTCAAGTACTTACTCACGTTGGAGGCAAACTGATGGCAGGAATCCCTGAAAAATTGAATTTGGCATTGCCAGATGGTCATCAAATGAACCATCTGGTGCCTTTTTTGGAAAAAACTGGCATTACATTCAATGGTTATGAAAAGCATCCGCTCAATCGACGTCCTACATTGACCTGCATATCTGATCAAGCCTTATCGCTCATTCCCAGACCTGAACAGATTGCAGCAAAGGTTATCCGACCGCAGGATATGCCCTCACATGTTGCCAATACTAATTTTGATATCGCTGTGACAGGAACAGACTGGTGTAAAGAACATCGACTGCGATTTCCTGGAAGTCCGGTTGTAGAACGACTGAAACTGGGATTTGGCAAAGTTAGAATTGTTGCTGCTGCTCATAAAGATATGGGCAACACTCTTGATCTTTTTATACAGCAGTTTAAAGAAAACAATCCAGGCAAGCCCATTCGAATCGCATCAGAATATATTTATATTGCAGATGATTATGCCCTTCGGAATCAATTGTATCCTTATCGAATCATCATGACTTATGGTGCCACGGAATCTCTGATACCTGAAGATGCCGATCTGATCATTGAAAACACAGAAACCGGAAACACTCTCAGAAAAAATAATCTGGATATTGTGGATACTATTATGGCGTCTGAAGGATGCATTATTGCCAGCGAAGAAAGCATGAAAATTCCCTGGAAAATGGATTTGATTGCAGCAATAGAAGCGTTGTTTCAAAGTGGGGTAAAAAAAAGTGAGCCGATTGAATCTGAGAGCAAGAAAGGGAACTCCCATTAAAGTCCATGTCAACACAGTAAAAAAATTGAATGAGAGGGCGCCCTGTGTTTAAGTCAGGCATAATCAAAGAAATTATTTATATTGTTTTGCTTTCAATGACGATATCACTCGTCGTCAATGCTTTCCATCCCGATGGATTAAAATGGTATATCCCTTACTCACCAGATTCATCTGCAATCAAACAAACGAGTAATAATGGGCCCATGCCCATTGATGTTAATCAGGCGGCTAATTTTCATAATGATCCAGGCTATGTATTTGTTGATGCCCGGTCTGAAGCTGACTATCGTGCCTGTCATATTGAAAATGCAGTCAGCTTTCCGGAGCATTCTTTTGAACAATGCCTGGATGATTTTATGCGTCAGAATGATGGTCAGAAATCCCTCATAACCTATTGCAGTTCATCAGATTGTCCGCTGGCGGCTCATCTGGCTGAAAAATTATTTTTTCTGGGATTTGAAAACGTGTATCATCTGGTTGGCGGTCTGGATGCCTGGCAGGAAAAAGGACTACCCGTTGAAGGCAGTCCCATTAATCTTCAAGAATAATGGCATCCACATCATTCCATAAACCTTCCAAATCATAAAATTTACGTTGGGGTTCGTAAAAAATATGAATAACGACATCACCATAATCCATCAATACCCAATGGCCTTCCTGTAACCCTTCGATATGAAAGGCCTTGATGCATTGTTTTTTTAATGTTCGGTGAATATGCTCTGCAATCGCTTTCACCTGTCGGTTGGATTTGGCACTACTGATCAAAAGTGCATCTGCATATGATGCCATACCTCGGATATCCAGCAATACGGGATCAAGGCATTTTCTTTCTAAAAGCGCTTCAATGTATGGTTTTAAAAATGGATCACATTCATGTACTCTGTTTATCATCTTTTTTTTTCCTACTTATATTATAAAATTATAATTTATATATTTTATGACGGGTTATATAACTTGCAACATCATCTGGCAATAAAAAATGAACCGACTGATTGTTTTCAATCAAACGTCTTATCTGACTGGCAGAGATATCCAAAGATGTCACCTGGCAATAATAAATGGTCTGTTTGTTGGGATGTCTGATACAGCCGCGTTGGTTATCGTGAACATATTTTTCTGAAATAGTTTGTTGAATATAGGCCACAAGCGTGTTTGTCACCATAGACAAGCTCATTTTTTTATTTGCTCCGCTTACTGGACGAGACATAACAATAAACGGAATTTCGTCAAACATCTTTTGGTAATGTTTCCAGGTGTGAATGGATAAAAAGGCATCTAATCCAATTAAATAGAAGAATTGAACCGTTTCAGGATGAACCTTTTTAAGTTCTTTTAAGGTATCGATGGTGTAAGACAGGCCTTTTCGTTGAATTTCAATGGTTGATACCTGAAAAAATGGATAAGACCGGATGGCCAATTGTGTCATATGCAAGCGATGGGATGCATGAGCGATGCCGGTTTGATCTTTATGCGGCGGTTGAGCTGAGGGAATAAAAATAACCGCATCCAAAGAAAACAATTCCCGCACCTCAACCGCTACACGAAGATGTCCAAAATGAACCGGATTGAACGTTCCGCCAAATATTCCTAAACGTTCATCAGTATTACTCACGAATTTGTCCATCTCCCAGCACAATAAATTTTGTTCCAGTGAGTTCTTCCGCCCCCATAGGGCCAAAGGCATGCAATTTTGATGTGCTGATACCTATTTCAGCCCCCAATCCCAATTGTCCACCATCATTAAACCTTGTGGATGCATTGACCAAAACAACTGACGAATCCACTTCACGAACAAATTTCATGGAACGAGAATAATCAGATGTTACAATGGCTTCGGTATGATTGGAACTATATTGATCAATATGCGCAATGGCTTCATCCATGTTTTCAACGATTTTTACTGACAGGATCAAGTCCAAAAATTCTGCTCCCCAGTCCTCATCTGTTGCGTGTTTGGCTTCTGGAACAATCTGACAGGTCTTTTCACAGCCGCGCAACTCAACGCCAGTGTCTATAAAATGTCGGGCCATTGCCGGAAGAAAAGTAGGCGCAATGGATTTATGAACCAGAAGGGTTTCCATGGCATTGCAGACACCAGGTCGTTGAACTTTTGCATTAAAACAAATATTTTCAGACATGGACAGATCCGCACCTTCATCAACATAGACATGACAGACCCCTTTGTAATGCTTTAATACAGGTATGGTAGAATTTTGAACAACAAACCGAATCAGACTTTCTCCGCCCCTTGGAATAATCAAATCAATAGATTCTTCTTGTGCAAGCATGACATTAATCGCCGCTCGATCCCGTGTTGGGATGTATTGCACGGCTTCAGCCGGTAAACCGCAATCTGTCAACGCCTGTTGAATCAATGCAGTAAGATTCATATTTGAGTGATACGCTTCTGACCCTCCGCGTAGAACAATAGCATTTCCTGCTTTTAAGCATAGTGCCGCAGCATCAATAGTAACGTTGGGACGTGATTCATAAATGATACCGATGACGCCCAGAGGGATACGAATACGGGAAACCTGAAGTCCATTGGGCCTTACGTATGAATCTTTAACAGACCCCACAGGATCAGGCAATTGGGCAATTTCTTTCACCCCCTGAATCATGCTGTCAATCACTTTGTCTGATAATGTCAGACGATCGATCATTGCATTTGACAATCCTTTTTCCCGGGCATAGTCCAGATCTTTTTGATTTTCAGCTTGAATCACATCTTTTTGAGATGCCAATTTCTCAGCAATGGTTTCAAGAACCTGATTTTTTTTTGTTGTGGAACAAACAGCCATTTTTCGGGCAGATTGCCGTGCGGCTTTGGCAAGAGCGATGATAGAATTTTCTAAGGTCACGTTGTCCTCCTTGTACGTAAATACGTAAATGAAAAATAATTTGAATGCTCAATGCTTTTATATGATAATGATAATTATGTCAAACAAAGGCAAGGGGGCAAGCATAGATGTCCCCTTGCCCTTGTCTTTACGCCCAAGGAAATGTTATTTAATTGTGGTTCATTATTCCCCACATGAACATGTGGATTGCGAATTCATATCTTTATATTGCAGACGCTTTTGATAAATGTAAATCATCCATACACTGACCTTTTTAACATCCGCAAAACTATTACACGATAAGACATAGCGCATATCGTTGTCAGGTGAACTCAACGTGAGAGAAGCAGATTTGACTTGTTCATGCTTTAACCCCTCACGAAGAAACAATAATGAGATCAAGCCATATGAATTGACAATATCAAGCGTGATACTCCAAAAATGAAGGCTTCGATTATTGCCCACCACGCGAATCCCTGGAAATGCGGCAAGCATTTTACGAATACCATTGATCATGGGGTCTGAGTTATCAATGGGCAAGGTATAGCTTTCCATGACTTTACAGGCCGATGACATCTCCTTTTTTAAAGCCAGAGACATCAGTGTTTTAAATTCATCATGGGTGGGAGACCAGAAAAAGCGTTTTCGATAAGCGCTTTCCGGATCGTTGGCCGTATTATTTTTGACAGCATCAATTCCTGACTGGATAAATTCAGCAAATAGTGTTTTGTCCAAAGCCCCGTCATCTGAAACAAATAAATAACGAAATTCAGCAGTTATAATAGATGACGGCCCTTCTGAACCGACTTCGAGATGTATTTCAGCCAGACGTAACCGTTGCCCTTTAAAATCTGTTAACTGAACGCCGGCCGTTTGTAAAATAAAATCATGGTAAAACGTCGGAGACAGTTCATGAATGATCTGTTGATCATTGATAATAAAAATTTTTCGTTGGTTCTGATTCATTGTTTTTTCCTGTACGTGTTGATGGTTAATCGTAATCCAGTCTTTCTATCAAATGAGGCATTGATATTGCAACTGTAAATATTGAATTTGGGTTATGGGTTTAGATTGGCGTCCTAAAGCTTTAGCTTTGGGAGTCACAGAAAAACAACGCATTGAAAAGCTAAGGAACTCC
>PEAL01000244.1 GCA_002753725.1 Deltaproteobacteria bacterium | reverse complement strand
ATTGTCCTTTTTTTGTTGATTGAATAATTTTTTCAATATTTTAATGTATCATCATTGTCTTTTGGTTTGTCGTGACATCAAACATGCTTTCTTGTTTTCACAGCATTCAAACTGATAATACTCAGATTGCCTACATCCTGTCTGATCGGATATCGGTGATATCCTGAATGGAACCAATCAAACCCGCAGACGTTCCATGTTCGTCGGTAACTGTTGCGTGGTTGATAATCACTGTAAATACCTCACCATTGGACCGTTGAAAGGGGGTTTCAAAGGATTGGAACCCGGGTTCATTCAATAACATGCGCTCTTTTAATTCAAAAGACTCTGCAAGTTCTGATGTTGTTATATCTTGAAATTTTTTTCCGATAATTTCCTGGTCATCCATGCCAATTAAGGCCTGAAATGCAACATTGCATTGCTGAAAGCGCAATTGGTCATCTTTGAAAAAAACAGGGTTGGGAATGGTTTCCATGAATGTTTTCAAAACGCGAATCTGTTGTTCCAATGTTTGTTCCGCTTTTTTTCGACGGGATACATTTGCCAAAAGAATCAAGACACTTCCAATCAAGCATGCGAACGCCATACATGTATATCCGATAACTTTCCGGTAGTTATAAAGAAATGTCGTTGGCTTGTGAGTAATGATACTTGAGCCAGGCAGGTCAGATAATCGAATATGAAATCGACTCATTTGCTGGTAATTAAAAATATAACTGTTGGGGCTTTCTTTTAAAATAGGTATGGTTTCAATGGGTTTGCCATTCAAGACTTCAGTCATCATGTTGGCTGCCAGTTTCCCTTGGGTCAAACCATTGACCATCTTGCCACCCAGCACGCCATTGGCTCGCGGTAAAAACCATGCTGTGTATAAAGGTGCTTTAAGATAGTGATGAAACATATTAATCACTTTGGCCGGTGTATATTGATTTCTTTTACTGTCCTGAGAAAAATGAAGAAAGATCACAATGGCTTTTTCCGGAATATCTTTAACCCTTTTGATAAGTTCTGAAACGGTATCTGGAACAAGTTCTACAACTTCTGGAATAAAAGGCATTGTCTGGATAACTGTTTTAAAACGCGAAAGTCTTGCCTGTCCGGTTGGTGTATGGTCGCTGATCACGAAAATTTGTTGGGTATCTGGATGAAATTTTTGCGCAATCGTCAGGGTTTCAAATAAGTCATCAGCTTCCATGATGCCAGTGATCTTTTCAGGAATTTGTTGTTGATTGAGTTTTAAATTTTCAACTCCGCAAAAAATGACAGGAACATCTGGAAATAAGGAATTTTTATTGTCCATGACAAATTGTAAGGCAAGATCGTCACAAGCCAGAATTCCATGAAAGGTTGTGCTGCCATATCGCCTTGCATACAGTTCTCTCAAAAGCACAAAAGAATCTTTTTGAGAATGACGTTTGATATCCATATATTCAATATATAATTCTATATTCGAATATTTTGGGTATAAAACAGATTCAATGCCATCCAGTATGGAATCGCTCATGTCATCGCCTTTGTGGGATGCGTTTAAAATTAAAATTTTTTGTGTTTGCGTTGAAGCTGATGATAAAGCGACTGTGATAAAAAAACAGACGACCAATAAAATTCTGTAAAACAAAAATCGTGAATGATTCATTTTTGACTCCATAAATTTTCTGACTTGAGTTTTCTAAATGGAAAAGTTACTTCAGGTATCTTTTCCATTTTTTTTGGGGACTTGATAACAACTAAGCTCACAGGCGGCAAAAGCGAAAAAGGATTAACTTTTAAAACGATAACGTCCTTTAACCAATAATTTGCCAACTGGTAAAAAACGCGCTTGCTTTTGGCGTCCTGTGGAGCGCTGTGTTATTCGCTAAAGCCCTGTTTGAGTTTTGTCCGGGAACCCTTTTATAAAGCTATTTTTACGATTTAACAATTACCAAAAAACGTCACTATGAGCACCTGATCGCTTTCTCGTATTTGAAATGCTAACGTTCCGTATCACCAGCACCAAAGGCCTGGACATATAGGACTTTGACAAAATCGGCTAGGCCTTTGGGGTCTGTGTGCATGCGGTTGTTAGCAAAAAACCTGTTAATGTTTTTTCTTTTTTTTTGATTTTCGCCTATTTCTTTTACCTACTGGACGACGTTTGGGATAACGCTTTTTCTTATTAGTCAGAAACTCAACTAACGGTATTGGATTGTCATCTTCCCCTATAGGAACATGACGCTTATCTTCTGGTATTGCTTTTAAATTTATGATTCCAGTTACCATAAAAACAGCATTTTCAGATACAGCACCAGTCAGTGCCATTTCTGAAAAAATTTCATGATCAAGTACGACAACAGGACATTGAGAACAAAAATTTCCCCCATCATTTCCAACCACAAAGGAAACAATATCATTTCTTTCTTTGGTTAACAATAAATAGCTGTGATATTCTGCTTCTAAAGAAGTACTACATTCAGGGCATTTATCAGGCGAGCTGATACTATTGTTCCAATACATCCTCCTTGGAATTGACGCATCAAATTTTTTTTCATGCCTTTTTTTGCTTTTGCCAAAAAATTTTTTAAACATACTTGTATCTTTATTTTTGCTAACGCCGCCGCTCACCTGACGGGAACAGTAGAGCGAGGAACGAGCTGCGCTGTTTCCCGGTCAGGTGCAGCATTCTTGTTAGCGTCTATACTGTGTCTTCCTAACTAACTTTTTGTTACACTATTCAATGCTGGCGATTAGCTCATTTGGCAATGAGCAAGAATGAACTAAAGGCGAATAACGCTGAAATAAGCGGTTTCAATCCGCTTGATTGTTTTGTTATTAACAAATAACAATATAGATTATGCTAAAAATACTGGTGTAAATGATTTTGCGCTTGGGTAGATATCCAAACTTAAACCAATTGAGTGGCTTTTCGGTGAATTATCAAAGCAATTGGTTTAAAATCAGTAAATTAAGCAGTTGCGTGGCTCGGCGTTTAATCTCAGCGCACTTGGGTGAATGTCTGATTTTTTAAATAGTTACGTGGCTGCTCATTTTGTCCCCCTTGCACTTTTGTGAATATCTGACCTTTAAACCTGTTGATTGGTTGCTCTGCATCTGAACCAACGAAGTAAAGTCAAAAGTTACTATTTTCAGGATCAAAAATCGAAAAAAAATCTTTAGCCACTTTCAAAAACTTTTGATCTGAAGAAACAAAAATATCAACTTGCAAGAATTGATTGCAAAACAGTGCTGCAGATAGTTGATATGCGTCTAATGTTCTAAGGCCTTTTTGATGTGCAATATTATCCAATAGGATTACAGATAGTTGCTTGACTGTATCATCAACTTTAATTAAATTAAACATGTGAAGATCATGGTCAAAGGCTTCAAATATTTTATTAATCGCCTCTAATGAAATATCTTTAGTACGAACTCTTCGAAGAAATGCAGAATGAAATTCTGTTCGAGTTATATCTGCAATAGTAAGAATTAAATCATCCGCATTTTGCTGTAAAAACGCCAACAGTTCTTTAGAGCCATTCTCACAATGATACAATTTGATGAGAGCGCTTGTGTCTAAATAGACATTCATCGTTCATCCCTTTCACAAGCAGCGTCATTAGAAAAGTTCTCATGAATTTGTTTTGTAGTTTTCCAAATTTCTGGAAAAGACATATTTGATAAATCAATTTTGGGGATAATTATAATTTTTACTGCAACATTGTTCGAAAAAGGAATGTTATTCAACTCCAAACGTCCATTTGAAATTGATGTATCAGCTATAAACTGTCCCATATATAACCTCTTGTTATTATTGTTATTATTAATAATTATTATACTTTATTCGACAAACCAATGAATTTAGGTTGATGTCAGTAATTTTGCCAATTGTATGGCTACTTATCGACAAACCAACGTAATTGGGTTGATGCTAGTAATTTTAACATTCAACTGTCCCATTTGAGCGTCAGCGTCAAAGCGTCAAACGCAATCTGTGGCTCATCTGCTCGTCACCTTTTGCTTAGTGGCATTCGCCATTTAACACGCGGTCTGTGGCTCAACTGCTCATCACCTCTTGCTTGGTGTGGCAACATTCGCCATTTCACAAGCTGTCTGTTAATCAACGCTCTCAAATCTAACGAAGTTCGATAGGAAGATAACATAGTCTTATACGATTTTTTTTCCGCACTCCACAAAATTCTTGGTATTAACCGACAGAATATCCAATTTTAGAGTTAGCTTTTGTTAACGTATTTATAAATACATCTAACAACCTATAAACACAAGGAATTGAAATTGTCATTCTATTTAAACAAATGGCTTATTCATTTTTTGGCCTAAATTATGCAATTCGTATAAATAGATATTTTAAAGCAGCACCGACTAAAGGACATTACTGGGATTATTGTCATACTTTATAGTTTTAATTTTATCCTCCAAGAGCTTTAGTTCTTCAATATCATCATTGTCAGCTTGTTTAGCCTCATAGGTTTTACGCTTTTTATCGAATAACTGGTAAATCTCTCTTACTTTTTCTTGCATTGTCGCATTACTGATTGTTCCTTTGCTTTTGAGCAATGGCTTTTCATTAAATTCTAAAATTCTATCCACATTTTCTTGCCAGAATTTAATGTTAATATCAATTCGATTTTTGACTCTTAATTCAGCTGTTTCCAGAAAGATTACAACTAAACGATTTAAAGTATCAATTTCATCTTTAAAAAGGTAATTTTTGGCAATAAAGATATCTTGCTTTCTAACAACATTGCCCTTCCACGATGTAAGAGCCATGTTAGGTTTATTTGCATCAGCCCGGTTTATTATTATTTCGGCTGCGGTTTGTCCGGTTACAGCAAAAAGTAATTTATTTTGGGTTTCGGCAAAAAACATCTGAGTTGCCTTATCGGTTTTATCATAGTCACTGCTTAAGGCAAACAAATCTCTTACCTTTTGATAAAAGCGTTTTTCAGAAGCTCGAATTTCTCTAATTCGCTCCAGCAATTCATCAAAATAATCAGGCCTCCCGTCTGGATTTTTCAGTCGCTCATCATCCATGAGAAAACCCTTAATCATATATTCTTTGAGATTCTGATTAGCCCAAATTCTGAACTGTGTTCCTCTTTTGCTACGCACCCTAAAGCCGATAGCTAAAATCATTTCCAATGAGTAAAATACCACTTTGTAATCTTTGCCATCGGAGGCAGTTGTAAAGAAATTCTTTACAACTGAATTTTTTGATAATTCTTTTTCTTTCAATATGTTAGATATGTGCTGACCTATATTTTGCTTAGAGGTGTCAAAAAGTTCGGCCAGTTGATTTTGGTTCAACCATATCATTCCATCTTTGGCATAGAGAGATACGCAAGCTTTGCCATCAGCGGTATTATAAATAATTATATTTTGGTTGTCATTATCCATTCTAAAACTCCACAGTATTTATCTATAGATCTAAATGTATTTGGGTGAATGTCAATGATTTAAATCAGTTGCGTGTGCTCTACAAAAACTCCACGCACCAGGGTAGATATCAAAAATTTAAACTGGTTGCAAGGCTGCTCAGTTTTCCAATCTTGCTCTTGGGTATACATCATGCGCTTGTTTGTTCTAGCCCTTTGCACTTGGGTTTATATCTGAAAATTAAACTATTGCTTGGACGTCGGCATTTTGCCTCAACCCATTTGGGTCAAAGTCCAAAAAAATAACAGATTGCGTGGAGGGTCAAGATTTCACTCCTCGCACTTGCTTGGATTTACAACCTCTAAACCGGTTGCATACTTGCTCAGCTGTCTGCATCATCATAGTGCATCACTTGAATCAGACGAATCATAGTTCTTCTTGCGTGTATTGACAAACAATAACCGGTGCTTTGATTTTCAGTTTCAATCCCATGTGGAAAATAATGTAAAACAAATATTATATCAATAAATAAAGAATGTAACAAGACTCTACGCCCTAAGTTTACGCACTATAACGCCTAAATAAGCGGCATCAGCCCGCTTGATTGGTTTGTTATTATTAAGCATGCATGATGAATGATACTAAATTCATGGTTAAGGTTTCGGCTCGATTATCGTAGTCTGCACTTCTCAAAGCAATCTTCGTGCGGGCGTATCCAATAGTTGGGGGAAGTCATTAGGTTATTGTTTTTCTGTCATTGTCTGAATCAGAATTTACAGAATTTACAGAATTTACAGAATTAAAGAATTTTCAGAATTATAAATCCTCTAATTTTAGACTGTTTTTTAATTCTGAAAATTCTTTAATTCTGTAAATTCTGATTCAGACAATGATGGAATAACAATTACCTATGACTCCCCCAACTGATGGATAGACCCTCTTCGTGCTTTGTTTTACTTCGTCTGATATCCGGTAGCGGGATACAGTAACAATAACAATGTTATGATTACATTCATAAGTGATTTCCTTTTAAATAATTATAGTGGTGGTCATGCCATAGTAAAAAAAATAATTGCTATTTCTTATTTTATTTTTGTCTTTTCATTTTTCTTTCCTTTGTTTATTGTCAATCCCCCACGAATCCATATCCGCAGTCAATACATGATGCTCAAATAACCATTTTTCGGTATCCGGTTCAAAACCATTGGCACTCAAATAGATTGGACAAAGCACAACTTGTTCATGCCCTTGTCGGTTCAGCGTATGTTTGAATAATTCCAGTTTTTGAATAAAGAGTTGGGCTTCTTTTTCTGTGGGTAAATTTGCATCATCTCTGTTTTTAATCTCAAATACAATGCCATGAAAGGCTTTATCTGAAATACATTCAACCAGAACATCCAGCTCTAACACTTTTGTTTCCGGGGACTGAATATAATAATTCAGATAGATATTGCCAATGGGCATTGATTCAATCATATCAAGCATGTCTTGTTTTTTTAAATGCTCTGGAATGGGTCGTAATTTATTTTTTAGTTGTGCAAAAGGTTGTCCTTTTTTTCGATATTGATTCATTTCGCGCCATATGACCAGCTCAAGCATGCGCCCTTTTAACTCGCTGACCTGGGATTTTAATGAGCGATTATTTTTTTCTAAATCCTTTATTTTCTTTTGAAGCTCAGATGTCAGATCAAATTTCTTATTGTAGATCTCATAATGATAGCGTTCACGAAAAATCAAATCCAATACATCGTCGGGTATGCCTTGATAATGATAACTGGAGGTGGTTCCTTCAATTAATCCGCCATATTCCAAAGTAAGCAGTTTTTCTTCAAGTTCAGGGTCACGATCTTTTGACCATCCCAGTTTATCTAAAATTTCATCCCTGCCCATTTCTTTGTAGCGATTTTCAGAAAGTATTAACAGAATGTGTTTGGCATATCGATCATTGACCTTTTTAATCGATAAATTGATATATTCCATCCAGGTTAAGTAGAGTTCTCCTTTTTTATGGGTGATTTCGTTTATAAATGTTTTGATCACGCCATCAGATGATGAAAAATCTTGAAAAGGGCTGCTAAATAAAGCGGTTATGTAAAAGGGATCACTTTGCACAACTGAATTGATGACCAGGGCAATTTCTTCAGTGAGTTGAATATCATAATAGTCCGCATATTTGTAAACAGCTTCCATGCCGCCTTTAAAGCCCAGTTTTGGGGAAAGGGGAAAATGTCTTAATCGGCTGCCAACAAACATTTTTTCCATCAACTGGGTCATCCATCCAATGTAGCTGCCGGCAACGAGCATTGGGGCAACTTTTAGTTCAACCAGTCCATGAAATGCGCCGGGGAGTTTATGCTCTTTGATTGTTTTGTCTTTATCGTAATATACACATTCTGTCATGTATTGAATTTCATCAATCATGACGACAAAAAACTTTCCAGTATAGCCATAAAAGTTTGCAGGTGCACCAAATGCAAAACGAATAGCTTCTTCTTCAGATTCACTGTTTTCATAGATTTTAAAGACTTCCATTTGATGAAGAACTTCTTTATTTCCATGTTTTTTAGCCATTCGAACAAGATCGTTCCATTCCCAATAAGAATTGTCTATCGGAAGA
>PEAL01000243.1 GCA_002753725.1 Deltaproteobacteria bacterium | reverse complement strand
CATCAGAAAGTACTGCTTCTTCATGGCTTTATCAAACCGAAGAAAAAGGTTGGCCGCTTTCAAGGTTATGGCTCATGGGACATCTTGGAGGTGTTCCAAATGTCTGATTATAAAATTGGAATCGTTGTTGAGGGGCCTACCGATCGTATCATAATTGAGTCTGCGCTGAATCATATTTTTCAAGACCAATCTTATACAATGATTCAGTTACAACCTGAGCAGAGCTTTAATCATGGGGGATTTGGAGCAACTGGCAGCGGATGGGGTGGTGTTTACAGGTGGTGTAGGCAAGTTGTTGATATGGGCTTTGATATTTCAGAAAATCCTTCTTTGAAAAGATTTGATATCATTATCATTCATTTGGATGCAGATGTTTCTGAGAAGAAATATAGTGATGCGAATATATTTGACCCGATAAATGATGATCTCCCTTGTGTATTACCTTGCCCACCCGCAAGCAATACAACAAAAAAGCTTGAATATGGGCAAAACGACAATAATATTTTAGTTGAAATAGAGTGTAACGCCGATATTGAAAACTATCTCGCTCAAAAACCTGCAAGAGAAAGATTTATTCGAAATCGGAAAGGAAAAATGAGAAAGATTACAAAAAGATACGCTGAATATTCTGGGCAAATAACGAAAAAGTGGAATTTTATAATTGAACAATGTTCGCAAGCAAAGGAATTTAATGATCGTATTATTGATTTGAAGCTGAGCAAACAAGAAATCGCTTAGTTTTTTGGTTTTTTGGTCATCCATCAATGTGCGCTAGTAAAGAAGCTGAGCAGTCATACAAATGGTTTAAAGTTCTGATATCCATACAAGTACAAGTGCGTTGAGTCAAAACGCATGTAATATATCAAGCCATGAACTGGCCGATTAAAATCCTGTTTTTCTCAAAGCCAGCCCCAAGAAAAAAAAAGGAAGGCCGCCAAAACGAAGAAAAGGAGTGTTACGACATCTTGGTCTCGAATTAATTGGCATAATAAAAAAAGTAAGCCCAGCATTAATAGAAATCTGTGTTTCAATGGCTGCACTGTGTCCTTCTTTCGAGGTAGCATCCAAAGCACTGAAAGGTATAGGAATTGACATTAATCAGAATTTACTTCAAAATATAACAAGTCGTTTTGTTGATTTAGCTATGAATGTTCGAGTTGAGTGTCACTCAGAGGAGGTTTGGCAAAAACCAGGAATCAAAATTAAGGATCGTGTCTCCGAAATTAAAATGGGGAACTTATTTTTCGAGCATTCCTTAACAATTATTTAATAAATTCTTAACACAATCCTGACAATTCTACATTATTTTGTTTATCAGTTTTAAGCATGTACTATATATTTTAGAAACCATGTATCAATAACAACCAGCCATCACAGGAAATAAAAAATGAGTTCATTGAACCCAAACAAAGAAAAAACTGTTCAATCTTTTTTTTTCATGATCGCATTGGCTTCCATATTAATTTTACTGATGATCAGCATTTTTCTTTTTATGGAAGGCCTCCCCATTCTCAATCATGTTTCCATTAAAGATTTTTTGTTTGGCGAGTATTGGTATCCAACATCAGACCCGCCTGATTTTGGTATATTCCCGTTGATTATCGGATCGCTATCAACAACATTTGTGTCTGCTGTTCTGTCAATCCCCCTTGGGGTAATGACAGCCATATACCTTGCAGAGATTGCATCTGCGCGTTTTAGAGAGATTGTCAAGCCTATGGTGGAACTTCTGGCGGCACTTCCTTCAGTTGTCATTGGTTTTTTTGGAATGGTTGTTTTAGCGCCCATCCTTCAAAACACTTTCGATCTGACAACAGGCCTCAACCTTTTTAATGCTTCACTCATGCTTGGCTTTATGTCCATCCCGACAATTTGCAGTATTTCCGAGGATGCCATATACAGTGTTCCAAGCAATTTAAAAGAAGCCTCCCTTGCCCTGGGTGCAACACATCTTGAAACAATCATACGGGTTGTTCTGCCGGCGGCTATTTCAGGCATCAGCACAGCTGTTATCCTTGGAATGTCAAGAGCCATCGGAGAAACAATGGTTATTCTCATGGTTGCGGGCGGAGCTGCAATGGTACCTGAATCCATATTTGATCCTGTCCGCCCTCTCCCTGCAAGTATTGCAGCAGAGATGGCAGAAGCTCCCTTTCGCGGAGAACATTATGCAGCTCTTTTTGCCACTGGAATTGTTCTGTTTCTTTTTACCTTTTCATTTAATTTGATTGCAGACTATATATCAAATAAGTACAGACAGGTGGGAGATTCAACCTTATGAATACCTTACTGGTTATGAACTCCAGGTTTGCTGATATAAAAGAACAAACGTTCAATGCAATCGATAATGAAGGAACATGTAGAATGGAAAAAATTGTTTTTCCCAATAATCGTCTGAAAAAAATGATTCAGACGATTTTTTTCAGCTTGTTTCGATGTGCTGCAACAATTAATGCCCTGGCTCTTTTCATTGTAGTCTATTTTATGGCAGCCAATGGGTTAACAGCCATTAACTGGACATTTTTAACGCAACCGCCAACAGATGCAATGACAAAAGGTGGAATTTTTCCATGTATCATCGGAACCTTATGCTTAAGTTTGGGAGCAATCCTTATTGCTTTTCCAGTGGGGGTAGCATCCGCGATATATTTGAGTGAATATGCACGGCCCGGAAAAATTCTGAGAATGATTCGGCTGGGTATCAATAACCTTGCGGGTGTGCCATCGGTTGTCTTTGGATTGTTTGGTCTGGCTTTTTTTGTTGTCTGGATGAAATTGGGTGTCAGTATTTTATCGGGATCCCTGACACTTGCCGCAATGTCTTTACCTGTCATTATTGGATCAACGGAAGAAGCATTAAGGGCTGTACCTGAAACATACCGTGAAGCATCCCTTGGACTGGGAGCCACAAAATGGCAAACCATTTATCGGGTTGTCTTACCTGCAGCATTGCCTGGCATTTTAACCGGCGGTATTTTGGGAATCAGCCGTGCTGCTGGCGAAACAGCGCCGATCATGTTTACGGCTGCGGTATTTTATACGCCTTCTTTACCCACCAGCCCTTTTGATGAAATAATGGCGTTACCCTATCACATATACGTTCTTGCCACTGCTGGTACTGAAATTGAAGCAACACGCCATTTGCAATATGGAACCGCTATTGTTCTTATTGCATTGGTTTTAGGGATGAATATTGCGGCGATTATATATCGGGCAAAGCTCAGAAAAAAAATGAGTTGAAGGATCAAAGAACACTTAAAACGACCAATTGCAATGTTGGAAGTAACAAGAAAGGACAGGCGCATCCATGATCGACGCTACAATAAAGATGTCATCCAAAAATTTAAACTTTTATTATGGTAAATTCCATGCGTTGCATGATATTTCGTTTGATATCTACCAAAAACAGGTCACTGCATTGATCGGACCTTCCGGGTGTGGTAAAAGTACATTTTTACGATGTTTAAATCGTATGAACGATTTAATTCCAATCAGCCGTGTTGACGGTAACATTCTGCTTGATAATGAAGATATTTATTCCCCAAAGATTGATGTTGTTTTGCTAAGAAGGCGCGTCGGTATGGTTTTTCAGAAGCCAAACCCCTTTCCCAAAAGCATTTTTGAAAATGTCGCCTATGGCATGCGCGTTAATGGGATAAAAAATAAATCTGTCATCTCCAGTCGTGTGGAACATAGCTTAAAACAAAGCGCTCTTTGGGATGAAGTCAAAGACAGGCTGTATGAGTCTGCTCTGGGACTTTCTGGTGGCCAACAGCAGCGACTTTGCATTGCAAGGGCGCTGGCGGTTGATCCTGAAGTGCTTTTGATGGACGAGCCGGCATCTGCTCTTGACCCCATTGCAACTCAAAAAATTGAGGAATTAATTGCTCAGTTAAAAGAATCTTTCACAATTATTATTGTCACGCATAATATGCAGCAGGCAGCAAGAGTTTCAGATGTCACGGCTTTTTTTTATATGGGTAAATTAATTGAAATCAATAATACCGATATGCTATTTACAAGACCTGCGCTTCAGCAAACAGAAGATTATATCACAGGACGATTTGGTTGATTAAACAAAGGAAAAAAAAATGAATAAACGATTTCATAAAGAATTAGATGGGATCAAAAAAATGATTTTGTCACTGGGAGCGCTGGTTGAAGATCGTGTTCGTCTTGCAACCAATGCCATTGTTTCATGTGATTCAGAACTGGCTTCAACAGTGATCAAATCTGACTTTGAAGTGGATGAAGCTGAAGTTGAAATTGAAGAAGAGTGCTTGAAAATATTAGCACTCTATCAACCTGTTGCTGTTGATTTAAGATTTATCATTGCGGTTATTAAAATCAATAATGACCTTGAAAGAATCGGCGATCAGGCCGTCAATATTGCTGAACGTGTGATGACAATGGCCAAAGAACGTCAGGCGTGTACCTATTTTTTCGATTATTCGGTGATGGTTGAAAATGTTAAAGTGATGCTGAAACAAAGTCTTGATGCTCTGGTCAATATGGATGTTGACCTTGCCATTGATGTCTGTCGAAAAGATGATGATGTTGACCGGATCAAGCATGAAGCGTATCGGTCTATCAAACAAATCATGAAAGAACATCCGGAACAATTGAGCTATCTAATCAATCTGTTTTTGATATCAAGGCATCTTGAACGCCTTGCAGATCACACCACAAACATTGCAGAAGAAGTCATCTATATGATTGAAGGTGAAATTGTTCGTCATGGAACAAAAGTATTGGAAAAACTCAATGTCAAAAGCAAAGATACTGGTCGTTGATGACGAAGAAGACATTCTTGAGCTTCTTCGATACAATCTGGAACGTGAAGGTTTTGTTGTTAAATGTTCGGAAACCGGAGAAAATGCTATCAAACAAGCCTTCTCATTTGTTCCAGATCTGATCCTGTTAGACCTCATGCTTCCGGGGATTGATGGCCTTGATGTGGCGAAAAAGATAAAAAGCACTAAAGATAGCAGTCACATACCCATTATTATGGTGACAGCAAAGGGTGAAGAAGCAGATGTTGTTACAGGGCTTGAATTAGGCGCTGATGATTATATCACCAAACCCTTTAGCCCCAGGCTTGTTTTGGCACGGATTAAAGCCGTTCTTCGACGACAATACAGACAGGAGTGTCAAAAATCTTCAGAAATGATACACATCGACGACCTGATCATACATTTGGGCATGCGCAGTGTGTGTATCAACGAAACACCTGTCACCTTAACCTATTCGCAATTTCAAATATTGGCTTACCTGGCCGCTCACCCTGGCTGGGTTTTTACCCGCACGCAAATTGTGGATGCTGTTCGCGGTGATGATTATCCCGTAACTGACCGTAGTGTGGATACCCAAATTGTGGGTTTAAGGAAAAATTTGGGTCATTATGGAAAATATATCGAAACGGTTCGAGGTGTTGGATATAAATTTAGAGAAAGATCATGAACAAAAAAATAAAATTAATCTGGCAATTGTATCCCTCATATTTATTCATTATATTGTTATCTCTTGCGGCTGTTGGATGGTATTCCTTAAGTGCATTGAAAACGTTTTACATTGATCAGACCGTCACATACTTGAAAAATCAGGGCCACTTACTTGAGCATGAGATTACAAAATATATCTCTCCTCTTAATACAGAATACATCGATAAAATGTGCAAGGATATTGGAAAAGATGCCGATGTCCGGGTTACCATTATGTTTCCAAATGGTGATATTATTGGCGATTCCAACGAATCCCCCGTTGAAATGGATAATCATGCAGACAGGCCAGAAATGATAACAGCATCTGGCGGAAATGTGGGGACATCCATCAGATTTAGCAGAACCCTTCAACAAAACATGATGTACGTTGCCATTCCCTTGAAAAAAAACAATAAGACGCTAATTGTTATTCGAACATCCATCCCGTTGACATTTATTGAAACCAGTTTAAAGGACGTTGAAATTAGAATTTGTCTGGGCGGGCTGATCATCGCACTCGTTGCATCCCTGATATGCCTGTTCCTTTCCCGAAGAATCAGCCTTCGCTTAGAGGACATAAAAAAAGGAGCGGAACAGTTTGCCAAAGGTGATTTTTCACTCAAAATTCATACGCCGCGTACCAAAGAATTGGCAAGTCTCACAGATGCAATGAATCAAATGGCGGTTCAACTGGAAGATCGGATCAAGACTGTATTGCATCAACAAAATGAAATCGAGGCGATTCTCACAAGCATGTTAGAAGGTGTCATTGCTGTTAATCAGGAAGAACAGATTATCAAAATTAATCAGGCCGCCATACAAATGCTGGACAATCGATCAACATCAAAGGATTATCTGGGCAGACATATTCAGGAAAAAATCAGACATACGGTTGTCTATGAATTTATCAGAGAAACTCTTTTAAAAGGAAAAATAAAGCAAGGGGACATTGAACTCAATGGCAAGGAGAAACAAATTTTTAATATGTGTTGCACCCCTCTTTGTGATGCATTCCATACGTCCATTGGCGCTCTGGTGGTGTTCAATGACGTTACCCAACTGAGACATCTTGAAAATGTTCGTCAGGACTTTGTTGCAAACGTTTCCCACGAAATTCGAACGCCGTTGACCACAATCAAAGGATTTGTTGAAACCCTGCTATCCGGGGCAATGAAAAATCCTGATGAAACAGAACGGTTTCTAAATATTATTAATAAACATGTCCTGCGGTTAACATCAATTACCGAAGATTTACTTCAACTTGCAAGGCTTGAACAACATGACACAAAAAAGCGCATTGCGTGCGAAAAAGAAAATATCAGGGAGGTTATCCTTTCCGCAATTCATGTGTGCCAGTTAGAGGCGAATAATAAACAGATTAAAATCAATTTATCGTGTGATGAAACACTATTTTTTGAAATAAATAGTGCGTTGGTTGAACATGCAATCGTCAATCTACTTGATAATGCAGTGAAATACAGTGAAAATAATTCTGACATCGATATTGACGCCAAACAAGAAAACAATCAGCTCACCATCCGTATCAAAGATTATGGCCCGGGCATTGCGAAGGAACATCTAACCCGTATTTTTGAAAGATTTTATCGCGTTGACAAGGCACGAAGCCGAAAGTTGGGGGGAACAGGGTTAGGACTTTCCATTGCCAGGCATATTGCCCAGGCACATGGAGGGAAGATTTGTGTTGAAAGCTCACCTGGAAAAGGGAGTCTTTTTATTATTAGCTTTAACTATCAAAATTGTGGCATCCTTCATATCCTTTAAAAATATGAAAATGTGTGAAAATGTGAAAATGGAATGTGAAAATGTGTGAAAATGAATGTGAAAATGGGAAAATGGGTGGGAAAAATGGGGTCGAAAATGGCGAAAATGGGGTCACATCTTGATTATTGCACTTAATTTATTTGTTAAATCAAGGGAAAAATGGAGGGAAAAATGGAGTCACATCTTGATTATTGCACTTCACCTCACATCAGAAAATGGGGTCACATCTTGATTATTGCACTTCACCTCACATCAGAATCAATTTTCTGCTTGGTAAACTTCATTCTGTAAACGTTAGCTAAAACAGACAATCTAAAATTTTAGAAAGTGGAATGTTGCTGTTTAACAAATTTGTTAAACAGGTTAGAAAAATATTCAAAATTCTACCTAAATATTTGGAATGGCAGAGTTTTTATATTCATGACCTTCCCCTGATTTTGGAAATTTGCGAGGACATCCGCAAGATTTCCTTTGTGGAAGAAAATGGTGGAAGAAAATGGTGAGAAAATGGGGTCACATCTTGATTATTGCACTTAATTTATTTGTTAAATTAAATCAAAATCTAAAATAACTCTCATTAAGTGTAATAATCAAGATGTGACCCCATTCCTTTGCCCCCATTCCTTTGCCATTCCTTTGTTAAATCAAAATCTAAAATAACTCTCATTAAGTGTAATAATCAAGATGTGACCCCATTCCCCCATTCCCCCATTCTGCTGAGGGAAGACTTTCCCCATTCCCCTCATTAAGTGTAATAATCAAGATGTGACCCCATTCCCCCCATTCCT
>PEAL01000242.1 GCA_002753725.1 Deltaproteobacteria bacterium | reverse complement strand
TGAATAACGTTCCCTTGGAGGGAGTCCCAAAGCTAAAGCTTTGAGACTTCACCAAGGGACTTCAAATGAGAAAATTATTTAATCGTGATTCCTTATGCATCTTCTTCAGTGTAATCCTGGTTCAAAAAAATATGCATGTGCGATGCTGCCCTCACCTCAATGAGCCTCAGCCCAGTTTTTTCCTGAACTCAGATTTACTTTCAGCGGTATCCTTAAACTCCATACATTTTCCATAATCTGCCTGACCCGATGCTGAACATCAGGCAATTCATTCTCAGGCACTTCCAAAACAATTTCATCATGTACAGATAAAATCATACGGCTTTTTAAATGATCTTCTTTTAAAGCCTGATGGACACGAATCATGGCCAGTTTGATGAGATCTGCGGCGGTTCCTTGAATGGGTGTGTTTACAGCAATACGTTGAGCCGCTGACTGCACATTTTTATTTTTACTGTTGATATCTGGTAAGTTTCGGATTCGACCGCACAGGGTTGTTGTTTTTCCTGTTTTTTCTGCGCTTGCGATGGTTGACTGAATAAACTGGTGTACACCTTTGTATCTGAAAAAATATTGATCAATATAGGCCTGTGCCATCTTACGACTGATTCCCAATTCTTTGGACAGTCGAAAGGCCCCCATTCCATAAATGATACCAAAATTGATGGCTTTGGCCTGACGTCTGATATCATCGGATATCATCGCTGGTAACAGTTGAAAAACTTCACTGGCGGTTCTTAGATGGATGTCTTCATTCTTTTGAAAGGCATCAATCAAAATGGAATCATTGGCGTAATGCGCCATAATCCGCAGTTCAAGTTGAGAATAATCTGCGGATAGCAGCACACAACCTTCTTCAGGAATAAATGCTGCACGAATCTTTCGACCTTCTTCCGTGCGGATGGGAATGTTTTGAAGATTCGGTTCACGACTGCTCAAACGACCGGTGGCCGTTGCTGCTTGATTGAACGATGTATGAATTCTTCCTGTTACAGGATGAATCAAGGAGATAAGCGCATCAACATAGGTTGATTTCAGCTTATCCAGCGAGCGGTGACGCAAAATGCTTGCAGGTAATTCATGAATTTCTGCAAGTTGTGTCAATACATTGACATCTGTTGAATAGCCGGTTTTTTTTCGGGTCTTTTTTTTCACTGGCAGATTGAGCTTTTCAAACAATACTGCACCGAGCTGCTGAGTAGATCGAATATTGAATGAGCCACCCGCCTGAACATAAATCTGTTGTTCCAGTGTTTTAAGTTCGCTGGTAAAATATTTTGACAGACCCGAAAGCACCGATCGATCCACTTTTACACCACTGGTTTCCATGTCTACCAATACCGGCAAAAGGGGCATTTCAATTTGATCGTACAGGTCCCAAACGGCATCAGTATGTAATTCTTTTTGAAATTGATTTGCCACAATCAAGGTAATGTCAGCATCTTCACACGCATATTGCGTGGCCTTTTCAATATCCACTTCACTGAAACATCGCTCTTTTTTTCCAGTGCCGACAACATCCTTATATTTGATGGTCTGATGATTGAGACGATCCAAAGCAATTCTATCCAGACCATGGGAGACTGCTGAGGGATCAAGCACATAGGATGCAATCAGTGTATCAAAAATATTCGTTGAAAATTCAATGCCATACTGTTTTAAAACAAGCCAGTCATACTTGATGTTTTGACCAATTTTTTGAATGTCTGGATCTTCAATCAGAGGTTTGAACTGAGCCAGAACCCATTCTCTTGATAATTGTCGTCTTGAATCCAATCCTGTGTGAGCAACAGGAATATAATATGCACGATGGGGGTCAATGGCAACAGACAGGCCCACCAATCTTGCGCGCGTGGGATCAATATGGGTTGTTTCTGTATCAATGGCAAATCGTTTTTTGTCCTTGATCTGTTCGATCAATTTCAGGCAGTCTTCCTGAGTTAAAATGGTTTGATAGCTTTTGGATTGCTCAATAGCTGCCGGTTGGTATTTTCGCTGAAGATTTTTGAATTCAAGAAGTTGAAATAATTCAAACAAGTGTGTTGTATTTTCTTCTTTGAATCTGAACGCTGTTTTGTCCAGTGTGACAGGAGCATGTTGATCGATCTGAACCAGTTCACGGCTTAAATACGCCTGATCCTTAAATTGAATCAGTTTTTCTTTTTGGTTCTTTTTGGTGATGGCATGAATGTTTTCATAAACGCCCTCCATGCTTTTAAACTGTTGAATCAATGCGGTTGCTGTTTTTTCGCCAATGCTGGGAACGCCGGGGATATTATCCGAAGTATCTCCCCAAAATCCCATCATGTCAATCAGTTGTGATGGCGCAAGCTGATATTTTTCAAATATTTTTTGTGATGTCCATGTGCGATCTTTCATGGGATCCCATATGGTTGACGCTGATGTGACAAGCTGCAAAAAATCTTTGTCGCCAGTGACCATAACCGATAAAAAACCCTCTGTTTCAGCCTGTTTTGCCAGAGTAGCGATCAGATCATCCGCTTCAAATCCTTGCATTTCAATGATTGGAATGTTGAATCCTTCAACAACCTTTCGAATATATGGAATTTGCATTGCCAGATCTTCCGGCATAGGGGGACGATTGGCTTTATACTGTGGGTATTTTTTATGGCGAAATGTCGGCCCTTTGCTGTCAAAGACCATCACCAGATATTCGGGTTTTTTATCCTCCAAAAGTTTAATTAACATTCGGGTAAAACCAAACACAGCATTGGTTGGTAAGCCTTGAGCGTTGGATAGATTAGTGATGGCATGATAGGCCCTGTAGATGTAGGCACTGCCATCAATTAGATAAATTAGGGGTTGTTTCATAAGAATTCCTTGTTTTCGTTTTATCATAGTGTTGCATGAACCAAAAATTGCCATGTGTCTTGAGTACATCGCCCAGAAGACCTACCCATTCCAGGATCAACTCAGCGATTCCAGGGAAAAACAAACAAAGTATCACCACTATCTATATAGATGCAAATTTTATATCATAATTGCTGTATACAATTAACAATTTCAATGTATTAAGCAGACAATGACAGTATTACTGTCAAATGTTTTATCGTCATCGTGAAAAAAATACCAGGGTATATTGACAGCAACAAATTAGTATTATAATAATTCGTTTGAATAAATGAACGTTAGGAATGCTCGAAAAATAAGTTCCCCATTTTAATTTCGGAGACATGAGCCTTAATTCGATGAATAGTGGAGTCCTAAAGCTTTAGCTTTGGGAGTTCCTTAGATTTTCAATACGTTGTTTTTCTGTAACTCCCAAAGCTAAAGCTTTGGGACTCCAATCTAAAATGGGGAATTTATTTTTCGAGTATTCCTTAGCGATTACGAGAACGTTTTAAATTGTCGTTAATAATACGAAGGAGATCATATGTCAAAGCATGTTGTTGTCATTGGTGCAGTTGCTTTGGGTCCAAAAGCGGCCTGCCGCATGAAACGATTGGATCCTACAATCCGAGTAACCATGATTGATCGGGACAATTATATTTCATATGGAGGGTGTGGTATCCCCTATTATGTTGGTGGTGATGTCGCTGAACTTGAAGGGCTTTGTTCCACAAGCGCGCATGTTTTGCGAGATAAAAATTTTTTTGAAATTATTAAAGGCGTGACCGTTCTGACTCAAACGGAAGCCCTTGTTATTGATCGCCCAAACAAAGCAGTCCTTGTCCGAAATTTAATCAACCAGACAGAAGACAGAATCATCTATGATCAACTGGTTTTAGGTCTTGGAACATCTCCCATTATTCCAGAAATCCCTGGAATAGGTCTTCCAGGAGTTACTGCTGTCACGAACTTACACCAGGCACAAGCCGTCAAGAAAATGATATCCAAGGGCAAAATTGAACGCGCAGTCATTATTGGTGGTGGGGCGATTGGCATTGAAATGGCTGAAGCCCTGACAGATCTTTGGGGCGTTGAAACCACTCTGATTGAAATGGTGGATCAAGTGCTGCCCACCTCATTGGGTCGAGATATGGCAAGGATTATTGAAAACCATATGCAGGAAAGCGGTGTTCAACTTCGTTTAAACGAAGGCGTAACAAGAATTCTCGGTGACCCTGAAAAGGGTGTCCAGGGTGTTGAAACGACGAAGAGAACCATTCCTTGTGAGCTTGTTATCATGGCTGTGGGGGTTCGTCCCAATACAAATATTGCTCGATCCGCTGGCTTACCCCTGGGGAAATATGGTGGATTAATCGTTGATAACTGCTTACGAACCGTCGATCCAGATATTTATGCAGGGGGCGACTGTATCGAAATGCTGAACATGATCACCGGACAACATCATCCCATGCCACTCGGATCGTTAGCAAACCGCCATGGACGAATCATTGGTTCAAATATTACTGGCGGATGTGATCAATTTAAAGGCACGGTCGGCACCTTTTGCCTGAAAGTTTTTGACATGGGAATTGCCCGTGCAGGCATTACTGTTGAACAAGCGAAAAAATGTGGATTTGACCCGGTTTACACGGTTGTTGTACAAGGTGACCGCGCACATTTTTATCCATCAATGGAACTGATGGCGATTAAACTGATTGCTGATCGTCGTACCCGTCAGATACTTGGCATTGAGGCTGTTGGCAAAGGTGGCGATGCTGTCAAAGCTAGAGTTGACGCCGTTGCGGCCCTTTTACCCTGTAAACCACTGGTCTGTGATATTTCCAATCTTGAAGTTGCCTATGCTCCGCCATATGCATCAGCACTGGATATTATCAATGCGGCGGGAAACAGTCTGGAAAATATTCTTGAAGGACGTCAGGATCCCATTGATGTTATTGATTTTCTGGATGTGTTTAAAAAGGGCGATATTCGTGTGTTGGATGTTCGAAGTCCTGTGCAATCTGGCCCTTTTGTAAAAAAATATGGGGATCAGTGGATAAATATTGATCAGATGGAATTAAAAAAACGAGTCTCTGAGATTCCAAAAGATAAAGACTTGATGCTCATCTGTGGCTCAGGCGCTCGCTCTTATGAAGCTCAGTTATTACTGAAAAATGAAGAGATTCATGTCAAAACTTACAATATCCAGGGGGGAATGGGTATGATCAAATTCAGTGATTCCAAATTTAATCCTCATGAATAAGAAGGGGGGGCAAGGTCAAAACAAGAAGGGGGTCAAGTCTGCTCTTGACTCTTTTGCCCATTTAGAAAAAATTATGGCATACTCATTACGCATAGAGTATCCAAATGCCTTGTATCATGTTATGAATCGTAGCATTTATTAATGGTTAATGAGTCAAGAGCAGACTTGACCCCTTTTCAAGGAAGTCGGTTGTGGGGAAACAACAAATATCTATTTTCGATAATGTCCATGTGCTGGTTGTTGACGATGAACCCATCAGTCTGGAAGTGGTTTCTCAACAATTAAAACTCCAAAAAATTACAGTGACGAAATCAACCAATGGTGATGATGCGCTCAATAAAATTGACAACGGGTTTCATCCGGATTTAATTTTACTGGATGTTATCATGCCTGGTAAAACAGGCATTGATGTTTGTAAAGAAATCAGAAGACAATTTTCTTCCAATGAACTCCCTATCATCATGTTGACCGGCCAGGATCAGGTATCGGATATTGTCAATGGGTTGGAATCCGGTGCCAATGATTATCTCACCAAACCGGTTTCCAACAGCGAATTAATGGCCCGACTAAAAACCCACCTTCACATTGCCAAACTGAGTAAAAGCCTGAAAACAGCCAATGAACGCGTTGAAGACCAAAAACGCGCCCTTGAAATTCGTAACAGTTTCATCAAAAAAACATTTGGCCGATATTTATCGGATGATATTGTTGAAAGTATTTTAGAAACACCTGAAGGCCTTAAGCTGGGCGGTGAAAAACGAAATGTTACGATATTAATGAGTGACTTACGAGGCTTTACATCGATTGGTGAACGTCTTCAGCCTGAAGAAACGTTGTTGGTGTTGAACAATTATCTGGAAAAAATGACAGATATTATTTTCAAATACCAGGGAACCATCGATGAAATCATTGGTGATGCCATTCTTGTAATTTTTGGCGCACCCTTTACCAAAGAAGATGATGCTTGTCGTGCCGTTAAATGTGCCCTTGAAATGCAACTCGCTATGACTGATGTCAATGAAAAAAATCAGCTCATGGGCTATCCAGAATTGACAATGGGTATTGGTATCAATACCGGAGAAGTAATTGTCGGAAATATTGGATCATCCCGGCGCGCCAAATATGGGGTCATTGGCAGCAATGTGAATTTAACCTCACGCATTGAATCCTATTCCATAGGAGGACAAATATTGATTTCAGAGCAAACGCGACATGCGTGTGCTGACACTCTTCAAATTAATAAACACCTCAAAGTAATGCCCAAAGGCCTGAAATCTCCTATCATCATATATGAAATCGGAGGGATTTCAGGAGATACAGATATTTTTTTACAGCAACAAGCAAACCAAACTTTTACACCACTATCACATCCATTTCATGTCCAATTTTCAGTCTTTGATTGCAAAGATTTGGGAGATACTGATTATGAAGGAAAAATCATCGCCATCTCCAACAAAAGCCAGTTGATTACATCAGCATTTGTGCCTGCCCCTTTTTCCAATATCAAAATTGTGCTGTTTGATCATAATGGTCTGAAACTCAGTAGCGAAATCTATGGAAAAGTCGATGATGGTTCTATTCCAGCCCAGGCAGGTTCATTTGTCTTTCATGTGACATATATGCCGCCTGAAATATCGTTGATTATTGGATTGAGGATTGGGGTCACATCTTGATTAATTATGATCATCTAATGACCGCATCCGCGAATTGGCAGATCGGCCATTAATATTAACGCTGATGTCCAGTCTCCACGCCTGGCGCGGCGGAAGTTTACCAGAAAAACGCGAAGAATTGTATGCCAGTACAGTAGAATTGTTATTGGATTGGTGGCAAAAAGAAACAGTGATCAAAGATGAAAATGGCGAATACCAACTCATTCAGCCCAGCTTGTTGGAATGGCTCAAAACCGATCGAGACAAGGTAAGAGAAGTGATCGAAGAGCTGGCCTATAACGCTCACAAAAAACAACCTGAAATGGTGGGCACAGCAGATATTGCAGAAAGCGATTTAATCGATGGAATTCTTCAACTCAAAAACAATCCAGACGTCAAGCCCTTTCGATTGATCGAGTTTTTAAGAGATCGCGCCGGCTTGCTGATATCTCGCGGCATAGGCGTTTACACCTTTCCCCATCGAACGTTTCAGGAATATTTAGCTGCCTGTTTTTTAACGCGAAAAGAGTATCCCCATTATATTGCAAAACTGGCCAAAGAAACTCCCGACCGATGGCGGGAAGTGGCCTTACTGGCCGGGGCCAAATCATCGAGCGGCGGGCCATTTGCAGTATGTATCCAGTCACAGTATCTCAATATGAAGTATATTTGAAATCAACAGGAAAGACTGAAGCAGAAGATTGGCAGCAGTATAATCGTTTTGGAAATTATCCAGTTGTTAGGGTAACGTGGTTTAATGCAGTGGATTATTGTAATTGGTTAAGCGATCAATTGGTGAAAAATGAAAAGATACCAAACCCAATAAAGGAATGGTTAAAAACAGAAAAATTGAAGATAACCCTTCCTTCAGAAGCCGAATGGGAAAAAGCGGCAAGAGGACACGATGGCCGAATATATCCCTGGGGGGATACGTTTGATAAGGATCGACTAAATTATAGTGGTACAAATATTGGTCGCCCATCACCAGTGGGATGCTTTGAAAAAGGTGGTAGCCCTTTTCAGCTAATGGAAATGAGTGGAAATGTGTGGGAATGGACACGAAGTATTTTTGCCAAATATCCTTACCAACCTAATGATGATCGAGAAAACTTGTCAGACAAAAAAAGAGCGCGTGTTGTTCGCGGTGGTAGCTGGGTCAACTCGGCGAGGGGCTGCCGGGTTGCTTGCCGGGACTGGGACGGGCCCGACTCCCGGGGCGGGTTCCGGGGATTCCGGCTCTGTCTTTCCCCGAGGTCAGCGAGTAAAGGTTAAAGATAAAGATAAAGATAAAACAA
>PEAL01000241.1 GCA_002753725.1 Deltaproteobacteria bacterium | reverse complement strand
CACCATATTTGATAAATTGATCCGAATCCAGATCAAATGCCACAGTATCACTGGCAATCCCCAGCGGATTGACACCACCGGCAGCATTATCAATTTCCTGCTGAATTTTTCTTCCCTGAGCAGCAATTTCATCCAGTTCTTTCATTGATGTACGTTCAATTTTTCTGATACCGGTATGGGAGGGGTTGGTATCATCAGAAGGAATTAAGGCTGTTGCAACCATAAAATCAAAGTATGATGCCATTCCTGCCCGCAAGCCCCATTCACTGACACCCCATGCTCTGCCTTCATCAGTATCCTGATAGCCCTGCCATTGGCCATCTGGGTCTTCAACATATTCAGACCGATAGGTGAGATTAACAATATCTGCGCCCACTTTTGCGCGTGATGCCGCCGCCTGAACAAATTTTCTTTCATCCAGATAATCCACATCAATAACAACGCCTTCAATATGAAATTTTTCTGACCGGGCTTCATAATTGAACACATCATGATTCAGCAATAAATAATACGTTTTAAGAGCAGTTAAATAGTAACCCCATGCATCGCCATGACCCTGGGGATAAAAAGCTCTGGCATCAGATTCATCAATAAAACCATCTAAATTGTAATCATGGATATTATAAGTTGTGACATAAGCGGCTTCCCCATGTGATTTTGTAAAATTCCATAAAAATCGATTGTAAACCGGCGCAGCACCATATTCATCCCGACCGCGAAGCAAGGTTAATTCTTCATCAATAAGATCCGGACTTTGATTCATAAAAGCAAAGAGGGCAGTGTATTGCGGTTATAGGCTTCAACATTGTATCTGGCTTTTTCAAAAAAGACATACCCATTATGAGGCACTTCGGAATCATGGTACTGGCTTTTAATTTCTGTTGCAATGGCGGTTTGTGATTGAACCAGCTTGTCATTCCAGAATCGCGTTTCAACACTTTTCAACAGTACGCATTCGGTTTTTTCATCACCTGTTGATGCCTGTTTGTCAACGTTTTCTGCAAATTGCCATGCGGTTTCAAGGCAGACATTATGTATTGATGCTTCTGGCAGTTGTCCGGTTTTTTCTGAAATATAAGCAGATGGTAAATGTTTGTCCAATGGATAGTAAGCGGCAAGAGATGCGGTGTTTGCTGTCAGTGCCATATTTTGTGCGGATGAAATTTCTTCTGCTGTTCGGACTTTAGAGAAAAATCGGATATCATCAATATCGCCATGAAAATATGAATTCTCTGATTTTCCAATCCATACACTGCCTTGATTCATATATGCAGTTCCATTTTCATGGGATTCAAAAGCAATGAGGTTGCCATCAACGTAGATATAGCGGGTGTAACCATCGGGTTCAAATGCCAATGCGTAATGATGCCATGAATTATCAGCGTATGGGATGGGTGTATCCAGTTCGATTTCAGAAAACGAAAAGGTCAATACATTGGTGTCTTTAAAACCAATGCGAAGGCCATTGTTTTCGATATCCTGGGTGATGATATCCTGGGCGTTATCAATCGATGCGCGTCGTGCCCAAAACTCAATGGTAAAAGGCGTGTGGCTCAGATTGATTTCAGTGCCAAGATCAATATAATCATCCAGGCCATCCATTGATAAATAAATATCAAGGGGTTGTGTATTCAGGTAGTCGATATGGGTGTAATACAAGAGAGAATTCCCCCTTTTTAAGCATTCAAACTGATTTTCGACACTGACTGCTGCCTCAGATTCAGTATAAATAAGTGATTTAAATGTTCGTTCATCAGTATCAGAAATATCCAGCAAAACAGGCGGGGTATTGGCAACATGAATATAACTGGTCTGTTCTGGCCATATGGACGTAATTTCTGTTTTCATACGTTCTTCAGTGCCTTCCATCATCCATTCCAGAATAAATTTACCAGGTCTTGTGGGATAAAGCCGCAATTCTTTTTCACTCCACAGATACATATTTGAGGCGGTTGTATCTGGCGGTGTATCGACCAGTGTTGTATTGGCCGGTGCTTTATCATGTTCTCTTTGCAAGCGAATATCTTTGGGTACATTCACAAATCTTAAAGGATCGCCAATTTTAACGCGTTCTCTGAAGATCCTGTCCCCATAATCCCAGGTGATTGTCACCTCTGTATTTAATGAAAGGATAGAAAGGTAACGATAAGGATCATTGCTGATGGTTTGCGTTTCAAGATCAGTCAGTTCACCGGTATCTGCAATGCCGCCGCTGCCATTAAACCACCCGGACAGGCCCAACAGGTTTTCATATTCTTTTGACATGATCCGAATATTGCTGGAGGAATCAAACCAGAATTCGCCCACACCATTATATTGACTGACAGCATTTCCGGATGAATCAACACTGCGTATCAGTGGAAGGCTGGAAGAACTTGAACCGGAAGTACTGACCTGAATACGATATTGTTTGGCCCAATAAAAACGTACTAAAACAGGATCTGTTACTGTAAATTGTGTCACCTGAAGTCGATCTTCAACCGGATCATCAATGCGTTTAAATACACCATTTTGAGTAAAGCCAGATACAATATGCCTTGTTCCTGGATTTTCATAGGATTTTACCATGCCATCAATTTGAAGAATCACTCTGTCTAAATTATCATAATAATGACGTCCCACTGCCGGCGAAGGATTGCCAAATGCTTCTGATGGGCTGGTGGAATTGACGAATTGAGAATCCACCATGACTGCAATTTTTTTCTGCCAGTTAAAAATCAGGCGCATATCTTCATTTAAGGTGAACACATATTTATTCTCAGTGCCGCCAGTGATGGTGCCTTCAACATTGAAACCTGTACAAACATAGCGGATCACATCTTCATAAATCTTGCCTTCAATTGTGGCTGTTTTTTGAATCATTTCAGGTACACTGGCTTCAAAGCTGGTGCCTTCAAGATAGGTGGCCTTGCCTGCTTTTGGAAGCACATCGTGTGCAATGGCTGTATTTTCATCAGGCGTTGAAATAATTTCAAGGGAAACTTCTCTTAAAAAATTACCATCAGGTCGAATGCCGCACATAAAGGCATCGGTTTCTCCTGAATTTTCAAGCATATTGGATTGTCCGGATTCTCCAAAGCTGATAATACCCTTTGAAAAACTGCCATTAAAAAATATCCAGTCTGCATCTTTAGGATCTTGCACAAGATCACCAAAACCAAACTCAGATATAATTGAAGCTGTTGTGCTTGCATTGGAAAATTTCACCCAGTCACAATCTAAAGATCCATTGAGTTTACTGACAAAAAAACCTTTATTACTGGAATTTTTTTCAACAAATGGACTGGCATTTGGTGCATCAGGCGGTGTGCTGGCATCATAAAAAGCAGTCGTTCCTTTTGCAGTTGCACCCAAAACAAGGATGTTGCCATCAATGTCTGGTTTCATGGAAATAATGCCAGGGATAAAGTCATATTGGGATTCGCCGCTGAATATGGCATCCTGATCGCCTGAAATAGTCATGGATTTTTTGGGAGATAAGAGGGTATTGTATGAGCGAATTAAAACATTGCTGTCTGATTGCTGGGCAAGATATATGAGTCCGCCGGAATGACAGACTCCCAGCGGATTGCCATCATCCCATGACAATGATCGTGATTGAATCACTGTGCCATCCTGATGACTTAATCGCATAAAAACAGATTGGGGTTTAGTTTTTTGGCATAAAGGGCGGTAACAAACCAGCAGATCGTTTTCATCCCCCTTGACTCTTTTTTTATACCAGGCTTTAATTTCATTGGATTTGCGTTCTACTGTCCAGATACGAAATTCATCAATCAGACCATTTATACGAAATTGTCTTTTATCTGTATCCACTTCAATGGGGTCTGCTTCAAGTTGATTGATCAAAACGCCATCACAATATAGTTTCATATATCTGCCATCGTAGGCTGCTGCCCAATGGTGAAGCGCCATAGCATCAGCAACCCGATATTTTACCTCTCCTTTGCCATCACCTTTTTCCTGTTCAAACTCAACCATATCAGGGGCTTCTTCACCAATTTCAAACTCCATATCACCATCATTGGTTTTTCCGCCATAATAGATCATAACAACGCCCTTGGCCCAGAATTCCATCGTATAGTACATAAATGCCAGACTAATTCCATCAATTTCAATATTTTTAAGCTCAGTCGCTCTTTCCAACGTCAAGGGTTCATTATAAAGCAGTGCAGGTTCACTAAAATAGCCAATAGAACCATTTGCCGGCCCAACACTTCCAGCGCCATTGTACATGCCATTCAAATCAGCCATTCTATTCAAATTGATCTTTGAAACAACAAAGGCATCTTTGCTGCTATAGCCGTCTCGTCCATCAACTTCGATCCATACATCATTTTTATAATAACCAACAACAAGATTTGCCACCTGTGAAGACACATATATATCGCCAATATCGTCAATGGCAATGCCTTGTGATGACAATATGCCCTCTCCTTGCAGACTGAGTGTTTTAGACCATTTTTGGTTAAGGGTATCAGTTGCAATAGAATAGGTGTTTACTTTTAACTGTTTGCTTTCCAGTTGCGTAATTACTGCGACCTGTTCATTTTCTTTGTGAATGGAAAGTCCATTGGTTGAAATGATTCCGCTGAGGCTTCGCTGATCCAGAAGTTTACCATCAAAATCAATCAACATCAGTTTACCATGCAGGCCAACAACAACATTGGATTTTCCAACAACAAGGGCACATCGTTTTGGAGTATTGGGGATAAACTGAAATACCTGATCACCAATTTCAGCAATGGTTTTAACCCAGACAATGCCTCCATGTCTGCCCACTTTTGCGATAAAATATCCGCTGATATCGTAGGAATCGTTTCCAATAATGAGTGTATTGCCTGATGATGCGCCTGAGATAAAGGTATCTCCATCGGGATTTGAATCCATTTGAAATGTGAAAACGCTTTTGTTTGCAGCGGAAAAGTGCTTTAAAAACGTTTTTGCTGCATATGATTGTGGTGCAATGAGTAATACAGCGATGATTATTAATAAGATTGTTTTTTTCATTGGCTCACCTATTATTTTATAAATGTTAATTGCCGGCAAATCCAAGAACAGCGTTGGGCTAAAGCCCATAGTCGTCTGGCTAAGAGCAAATGTTGTTGCGTCAACGGCCAGTGTAGGGGCGAACCTTGTGTTCGCCCTTCTTCAATAACCGCAATCAACCCTATGTCCAAGAACGAATGAATGGTTTAGCCATTTGTCATCGAATATAGGTTTGCCTTCGGTTATAGAACGAGGGCGAACACAAGGTTCGCCCCTACACGAACTGTTGAAACACGATCGTTTGCGTTAGCCTGCCACCTATGGGCTTTAACCTCTCATGCTCTTATTCATTCAATTCCCCCACCAGACTGACCCGCTCCATCTCAAATCTGCCTTCACCCTTTATGGGGATTTTATGCAATCCATAAAGCGTCACATAAAATTTTCCAGTAAATGTCATGATATTTGATTCAGATGACACATATACAGGCTTTTCATCAAAAGCCAAAAGGAAGTCCTGAACAATTCTCATGCCTTTTCGATGATCCGGATGATATTTATGTCGATAAGGATTTCTTGGATGATCTTCATCAATAACAATATGCCCCGCAACTGCCCTGCTAAATCCAATACCGCCAATAAGCTGTAATTCATTTAAAGTGTCATCAAAATCAAAGAATACGCTGCTGATTCTCATCCCCATAAGTTTATTATCTCGCATGATGATTCCGGTATAATCCGGTATCTTGGTATCATCTGTAATTAAAACGCTGGACCAGCTATCAGATATTTTCTTTTTCATGATTGTCACATGACGCAGTAATCTGACCTGTCCGCTGTTATCAACGTGTAAAATCATTTTTAAATCAAAGGCTGAGGGGGTTGGCATTGGATTGTCCACATTTCCTCGCACTTCGTTGACACCGGTAATCCGCATATTCGTAATCCATAATCCTTTTGTGTTGATATTCGGTGTTGTATCCATATCTGATGTAAATTCCGGGCTTGAAAACACAATACCTTCCGGTCTGAGAGACTCGGTGTTATCAGCAGAAATAAGACCATTGTTTTCATTGCCGGATATATCTTTGACTGCGGCGCCATTGGGTTGATTGAAATTCCACAGGGCAATGAGTCCCTCTGTCTGCTGTGCCAGCGGTCTGTTTTGATAGAATTCGATTTCACTGTCTGATCGGGCATGATCCCATATACGCACTTCATCCATATGGCCATGAAAGTATTGATCACTTTCTGTGGAACTTTTTCCCAGAAATAATCGGCCGCTTCCATAATAGGTTTTGTCTGTATTGCCCGGGCCCATGATCATCGTTGATTTGATTAATACGCCATCCCTGTATATTCTGCGTTCTTTTTGCGCATGATTATACACACATGCATAATGATGCCAGTTGTCATCAGTAAAGCCGGTATTGGATACAAGGTCGCTGTTGTTAAATCCAAATACCAGTTTATTGGAGGATAAAAAGCCAATGGACAGGCGATTGTAATCGGCATTAATCCCCTGTCCAATCAAAACCTGATCTTTATTGATTGTGCTTCTTTTGGCATAGAATTCAATGGAAAAACTTTTCTGGCTAATATCTATCTCAACGCCCATGTCGATATAATCATCAATGCCATCAAAATAAATGCCTCTGTTTTCAGTAAATACCGGCAGTAATCCAATATCGCTGGTATCTGCAAAACTGGATGGGTTCATATTCACTGATGTTCCGGTATATCCTGAATGCGAACCTGTAATGATGTCATTGGGATGATCGAATGAAAATACATCTATGAGGCCGGGCTGATTATCTGAAAGCTGATGATTATAATGATTTTGAATTAATTCCGCATCCCGCGCAGCATTCCAAATTCTGATATCATCCATCATACCTGAAAATTCTCTGCCTGAGGTAGAAGGATCGCCGCCAATAAAAACATTAAAATTGCTTTCTGCAATCTGACCGCTGACCATTGAACTTCTGGAATCTTCCAGACCATTGATATAAATAATTTTTTCCGATCCATTCCAGACAGCAGCCACATGATACCATTGTCCCATGTTCAAACGAGTCTGACCGGTAGTGGTGACTGTTGACAGACCGGCAGTAGTGAATTCAATTTTGTTGTTTTGATTGATTTTCAAACTCCAGGCACTGTCTCCCTTGGAAATAATCGTCTTTAATACGCCTGCTTTGTCTGGTTTAATCCATGCCTCAAGGGTGAGGGATTCTGTGATATCAAAGGCGCTTTCATTTTCAATTTTTACATAGGGATTGTCTGAGGATTCAAACACCAGTCCAAGTTTTCCTGTTGGCGGATTTTCCAGAACAATACCATCTGCCCAGGACAGGCTTTGATCCATGCCAATATATGTCAGGCTGAGTACATTTGAGGTGGCATCAGCGGTTTGAAGGCCATATCCTTCGTTGAATAGATAATTTGCCGCCAATCCGGTTTCACTGCCCAGAAGATGATGACTGCTGTTTATTGTAATTTCTTCGCGCGTCAGTGCGCGATAATAAATTCGCAGATTATCAATGCGTCCTGAAAATTCACTTCCCGGATACATGGGCGCACCGCCAATCCAGAGTTTACCAACACCTTTGTAATCTTCAGAAACAAAATTTTCAGCCATCAGACTGGCATCTCTGTATATGTATCGCTTTTTGCTTTCATGATCATACACACAGGTAAAATGATGCCAGTTTTGATCGGTAAATAATTTTGATGTGTTCAGATGATCACCGGAAAATGAGAATGTGAAGGTGTTTGAATCTCTGAATCCAATAACCATTCCGCTTGCAATGTCTGATGTTCCCTGTCCTGCAATAAAATCATTGCGGTTGATCTGGTTCCGCTTTGCAAAGAATTCAATGGTAAAGCTTTTTCCAATAAAACTGATATGTTCATTTGTCTCTGCATGACCATTGCTGTCGCTATTAAATGCCAGATCTCCTGACGAAGGCTTATGAAAATTCAATTCTGAATCATAGAACTGTTGGTATTTAATATTATTGGCCATCCCATTTAAAAGATTAATACTGGCATGCTGGATAATGGCTTTATCCGGCTGATC
>PEAL01000240.1 GCA_002753725.1 Deltaproteobacteria bacterium | reverse complement strand
GCGCATAAATTAATTGTAATATTTTAAAGTGTTAACTACTTTTCAGCAAATATGAAGGATGCCGAAATTTTGCATAATTATTTGTATTTAGCTAATTGGCGGGGCTGTCATCAATTTTGCAGTTAGCGAGAAAATTTTACAACACAATTAAAAAGGTTCAGTGCTAACACTTTTGTAATTGGTTAAAGATCAAAGTTCTCTGTTTCTATCACGTTTCGCAAAATTTGCGCCAGATACAAAGCTGATTATCAGCGATATTAATTAAATTTATTCAAAATTGTTTGTACATAGCCAATTGGCTTGGCTGTCACAAATTTTGCAGTTAGCGAGAACATTTTTTAACATAAATACTAAGGTTCTTTGCATACACTATCGTTATTGGTTATTGAAAAAAAGTTCATGGTAATTGCAAATTCGGAGCAAAAAAACGATTTTCGGAAGTTTGCAATAAAAGAAATCAGTAACCAAATAAAATAATTAAAAATACAATATCTGTGTCGAGGTGACACCAAAAGCTAAGCGCATTTTTACAACTATCGTTTTTCATTGGTTTAAGCATGTAAGTGCATCAAATCAAGTCCTTTTTGCTTTTGGTGCACCTCACACCTGTTCATTGTGTGCGACACGATGTCGTTTAGTTGAGTGTATTCAGAATGTTATCTCAAGTAACTTGTTAGAATATCTGGTATGTTCCTACCAGTCTCTACGCAGGCGTGCTTGCTACGCGCTGTGTAGTCGGTGCGAAGCCCTGCGGACAATGTACCGATCGGTTCAAATGGTAACAGGCGAACCATTCGAGGAATCCTAACTTCGATAAGGGATAGAGACGGGTGATATGGTGAAATTAATTGAATGTCTGTAAGCGTCGTCAAAGTGACTAAACCTACTTAGGGTTAATAGGTTAAAGACCGCTTCCCTGTGTTTGCGGTAAATTGTCAAGTTGTAGGTCTACGATGTGCCTGCACGGAACTGTTGTACTCTCGGCGTACAGGATGCACCTAAGTCATCCATTATGATCAACTATTCGGAACGTGGAAAGGCTGCTACTTCACCATGTGCAATACATGGCAAGCCAACCGTAAGGCAGGCCGATGGAGGAGCAGTAGTAAGAGGTTGGAAAAAGCAAAGGCCATCACGTAATGTGATGGATAGAATATGAAACATGATTCAAATCTAAAAGTTATGGTTGCCTATCTGCTGTAGCTGAAATGGATTGCTGACGTCCAACAGGTGTTTCGCTGTGAGATAATTTGGAGAATCTTCTAATATGAGAACGCAAATGACGGCTCAAAAGGCTGGTGCCCTCATAAATGTTGCTATATTTAGTAACACTCGAAGACTGCAAATGCGTATCGCAAAGGTTATTAGAGAAAGAGAGTACTGCCTCTTGATTCATTCGTTTCCACGCCAGTATTAGGCTGTAAAACGAGTGTCAACAAAATTGTTGTTTGCAGTGGCAACAATATTTGTTGTTAATCGCCGGATCATTCCACAAGGGTGATCTTTGAAATGCTTGAGCCGTTGTGCAGTGAAAGTTGCATGCTCGGTTCTTAGGGGGGAAAGGGGCTGCAAAGCCCCTGACCTACCCGATATTTCATTCTCGACCAAACACTAATTATCGGAAATTTGAAATAAAAGATGCACGGTAAATACTTGATATTATAAGAAATAAATTAAAGAGGTAAATATGTTGTGGTCAAATATTCGAATGTTATATCCAGATAAATGGTTAATAATAGAGGCTCTTGATTAGAGAAAAGCGTTGGGTAGGGATTCGGAGAGGCTATGAAAATTGATATTAGAAATGGTTTACCTTATACAACATTAACCATTGGATATAATTCTCAATCTATTGATATTTCCAATATTTTAATTGATACAGGATCTGCGTCAACAATTTTAGCCGCTAATATTGTTTCTGAGATTGGAATTCTTCCTTTTGAAAATGAAATTTTATATACCATTAGAGGTGTTGGTGGTACTGAAGTTGTTTTTAGTGAAAGTTGTAAATTATGAAGGCATGTGGCTTTTTAAAAAAAAACGGACGTTATCGTATTTATTTAATACATTTTTTATTAATTATTGGTTTCCCTTCCCTGATTTATGCACAAGCGGAGTCCCTGGCGACGTTACAGGAATCGTTTCAACACAATATTCAATACCTGGCAACCACCTATCTTGAAAACATGATCAACATGACGACCACGACAAACAGTGATCTTACGCGAATGGAACACGCGCTCGAATTAAAGGTTCATGAGATGGTTATCACGAATCAGAAAGAATTGAGTCGAACGGCCTTTCAGCTCAATCATGAGATGCCTTTAGCGTTGACACGCGAAATGAAGCAACTCCAAAAAGAGGTTATAGACATGCAGCACCGGCTGACGTCACAATTTAATCAATAATGATGAACAAAGATTTAACTAAACTATTGACAATTATTCTTTGAGCTGGTTTATATTTTCTAAATGAGATTTTTTTATTAAGCAAAAATGAATGTATTCAAGATAATTTTTCATATAAAACTTGCATTTAACCAAAACGATGTGTAAAGTACGCTTTCGCATATTCGAACCGTTGAAAAAATTATCTTTTATTTATGGCTTCTTAGCCAATACAGTCCCGCCATAAAGTGGTAGTTAATACCATCATTATTAATTTAAAAGAGGATTGAAATGAGAAAAAAAGTTTTATTGGCAACGTTTTTATCTGGAATTTTTTGTCTGTTAGTGAATATTTCATCGAGCAGTGCATACGATTTAATTTTTACAACACAAGACTTTCCTCCCTTCAGCTATCAAATGGGAAGCTACGTCGCAGGACCGGCGGCTGATATCATTCGAGCAGTCTGCATGGACACCGACTTGAAGTGTGCTATTTACAGCAAAGAATGGTCCAATGCACAAATGGATGTAAAAAAAGGAAAAGCTCATGGCATGTTTATGATAGGCTGGAACAAAAACAGATCGTCCTGGCTTCATTTTTCTCATCCCATTTTAAAAACAGAATACGGTCTCTTTGTTCGGAAAAGCAACTTATTAAATTATAATACGAGTACGGATATTAAAGGCTATAATGTTGGTGTGTACGGCCCTTCCAACACATCGCAATCTTTGCTAAAAATCAAAAAAGTTATTAAAGATTTGCGCGTGGATTTCAGTCCTGACAGCGCCACTTGTTTTCAAAAGTTATCACAGGGGCTGTTAGATGCTGTGTATTCTAACAAAGCTGTCGGAAGAAGCTTAATTAATCGCCTGGGTTTAAAAAATATCCGATATGCTGGCCGAGATAAATCTCTTGAATATTATTATGGATTTAATCAGAAATATTCAGATAAAGCCACCATTGATAAGTTTAATAAATGTTTTGAAAAATTTCATAAAAATGGTGTTATTCATGAAGTTTTAAGCATGTACGGCATGGAACTTGCCGAAATAAAATAATCATCAACTTTTTAACGGTCTGTTCGTCTGGCAATATGCCAGGCGCAGGCGATCAAATTAAATGAAAAACGATTCCCTTCCTAAAAAAAAATATCCCAGAGGAAAATCCGGTTATCGACCCAAACACAGTTCTTCCAAAAAACCTAAAAAAAGGCTTTTACCTGGAAAAGATCCTGCTTTAAAAAAGGTTTTTGCAGAAATTGGTGTCCCGGAAAGCCGTCCTTTTCAGCCTGATTCTTTTCAAATTAATGCGCTATCTGAAATTCAACAAAATGATTGTTTGGTTACAGCACCAACAGGTGCTGGAAAAACGTGGATTGCTGTGGAAGCCATTGCAGCTATTTTTAATGCCGGTGGTAAAGCATGGTATGCATCCCCCCTGAAAGCCTTGACCAATTCCAAATATATTGAATTTTCAGAGCGATTTGGTACTGAAAATGTAGGGATTTTAACTGGAGACCGCAAAGAAAACAGTGAATCCAGAATTATTGTGGGAACCACTGAAATTTTGCGAAATCAACTCTATGATTCCATGCACCGCGGAGAATGTATTGATACCAAAATTGTCATTTTAGATGAAGCTCATTATCTTGGAAATGAAGATCGTGGCGTGGTCTGGGAAGAGATTATGATCTATTTGCCACAGCGTATTCCATTGCTGCTTTTATCTGCGACCATTGGAAATGCACAGCAAATTGCCGATTGGTTAACCTATATTCGGGGCCGGCGGTGTGCTGTTGTTGAAGAAATGATTCGTCCGGTGCCATTGTATCATTTATTTTTTCATCCATCTGGAACTCTGTACCCATTGATTGAACCCAAATGCACTCAAAACAGTATGTACAGAAAAGTGAAGGCATACCTGAAAAAGCCCTATTATTTTTCGTCTCCCCGTGCGCTTCCGCCAATGGGTGAAGTGATCCAGGTTCTCAAAAATTATAATTTATTGCCGGTTATTTTCTTTTTAAAGTCGCGCTTTGACTGTAATCGAGCCGTTGAAATGTACAATGAAAAATTTGATGAACCTCCGGAAAGAAAAAGAGACCGGCATCAGCTTATTTTAGATTACACGCATCAATACCCGATTCTTGCTGAACATAACCACATGTACAAACTCAGAAAATTGGCTGTGGGCGCTCATCATAGTGGTCAGCTTCCCATGTGGAAACTCATTATTGAAGATTTAATGACCCGAGGTCTTTTAGATGCTGTTTTTGCAACATCAACGGTCGCCGCCGGTGTGAATTTCCCCGCACGAACAGTGGTCATCTTAAATTCAGATCGCTTTAATGGCAGTGATTTTGTTCCGCTGGATGCCACCCAGTTTCATCAAATGACAGGACGTGCTGGGCGACGGGGTGCAGATCAAATCGGGTTTGCAGTGACCATTCCAGGAAAATTTATGGATTTGCCGCTGGTTGTTCAATTAAACCACTCACCACCATCAGAAATTCAATCGCAAATCAAAATCAATTTTAGTATGGTTCTCAACTTGCTTCTTTCTCATAAACCGAATGAAATCAATCAACTTTTGGAAAAATCATTTGCAACGTTTCTTATTCTCAAAGAAAAGCGACTGTCCCATAAAAAGAAAAAAGAGGCTCGAACCCGTCTATGGAGAGATTTTATTCGACATCTTCGATTTCTCATCAAAGAAGGGTTTGTTACAGAAAAAGAAAACCTATCAGAAGATGGTATCTGGACCTCACAATTACGAGTGGATCAACCCTTGCTCATTGCTCAGGGCTTGCGCAAACAAATATTTCCCAAAAAAGATCCAGCCTTACTGGCCGCATTGATTGCTTCATTTATCAATGAGCGTGACACCGATGATTCAAAAATTGAAGCTTTAGCACCTGAAGAATTGCTTGATGCTTTTCAAAAAATGATCAATGCATTGCGTCCATTAGCACGACGCATGACAATGAACGGTTTCAACGCACGTCCTCTTTTTTTAAAACCAGCATTAACCCTTTATCAATGGGCAAAAGGGGAGAACTGGCAGGATGTGGTTAAATTATCCGGTCTGGCTGAAGGCGACCTTGCCATGATGATCATTCGAACAGCAGACAATCTTCGGCACACAGCAACATTGAGTGATTTTTTTCCTGAAGTGGCAGAAACCTCACGCCTGTCAATATCATGCATTTTAAGAGAACCTGTTATTATGGACGCTCTTTATTCTTCGCGTGTGAGCAGTGGTTGAGATTTTCATCAAGAGATTCTGTCTATATTTGGGGGATATTTCATTTCCATTTTTTCTGATAGCAGTTTGTCAATCATATCTATTTCATTTCGAAAATCTACCTCTCAATGAATACTTCAAAGGTTAGATTATGAGAGATCACCCGGTATTGCATATGGATGGCCAATCTATATTTAAATTATCCGGTCGGTTGGATGTGAACTCATGCGGCAATCTATGGAAAACAATTTTTGATCGATTATCGCCTGATTGTCAAAATATTCAACTTGATGTATCGCAACTGACCTATTGTGATATGTCCGGTATCTCCTTATTTCTTGCCATTCAATCCTTTGCGCGAAAAAACAAACAGCCATTTGAAATTGTTGGGTTATCTTCAGAGATGTCCCGTTTGTTTACTCGTTTTTCAAATGAGCCTGCGATCTCTCCTTCCCCTGAAAAGACTGTTCGGACAAACATTGCTGAAAAAACAGGCCGGTTCACCTATTTTTTTATTCTGGATTTTCTCCAAAGTCTTATGGCTCACATCGCTTTCGTAGGAGAGCTTTTTGCCAGCTTTTTCCAGGCCATTCGACATCCCTCACAGGTAAGATGGAAAGATGTCTGGCTTGTTGCTGAAAAGTCGGGTGTCAATGCCCTTCCTATTGTCAGTCTGATTGGTTTTTTGATGGGGTTGATTCTCGCCTTTCAATCGGTTGTCCCCATGTCAAAGTTTGGCGCTGAAATTTTTGTTGCAGATTTAATCGGTCTTTCAATGATTCGGGAGCTGGGGCCTTTAATGACAGCCATTGTTCTGGCGGGAAGAACGGGTTCTGCTTTTGCCGCTGAACTCGGCGCCATGAAAGTCAACGAAGAAATCGACGCGCTCACAACGATGGGATTGGATCCCATCAATTTTCTTGTGGTGGTTCGCGTAATGGCTGCCGTGCTTGTCACTCCTCTTCTGACCATTTACTCGGATGTCATCAGTGTCATCGGTGGGGCGATTCCGCTTGTTTCAATGGGATACCCGATTGTGACCTATTATAATGGCGTTGTTAAAGCAGTGGATTATCTTGATCTCTTGAGCGGGTTGTATAAATCTGTTTTTTTTGGTCTTCTTGTTGCCAGTTCTGGCTGCATGTGTGGCCTTCAAACACGAACGGGTGCCGGTGCTGTTGGAGAATCCACCACCCGAGCAGTTGTAAACAGTATTGTTCTGATTGTTCTTTGTGATGGGCTCTTTTCGGTGATGTTTTACTATCTGGGGATTTGAAAGCCTGCATCTTTTTTATGTGATCACTTCTTCAACATTCGAATAATAATCGGAAAAGCAATGGCTATGCAAATAATGATTCCTGGAACAGAAATATATGGCTGATACCACGGCAATCCTTTTATTTTCGATTGCTTGATTTCATCCAGAAACCAATTACCAATCAGTATGGCTGCGAGAAGAACAGCAACAAAAGATAAAAACTGAATCATGATGTCTTCCTAATGTCCTGTGTAATGTTTAAACGTTGCTGGCGTAAAATGGGTAAAATGTAGTCAGAGGTAAGGATAAAAATTTTCCTTTTCTTTTTTTTTTCCTGTCAGCATCAGTTTTATAGCTTCAGCTCCAGGCTTCTTGATCGGGAAGTGCTATATGATTATGCCACTGACTAAAAAAACGGGAGACTGAAACAGTATCCCGTTTTTATATGCGTTAGCAAATGCCGTCGAGCAATATTATTTTTTAGGATGACATTTGCCACAACCTGCCGGAGCAGCCTTGGTGTCGTTCTTTTTATTGTATTCTTTGTGACAACCAATGCAGTTCATATGAACTGCTTCAGCATGAAACTCCAATACCTGTTTTTCGGTTTTGGCATCTTTTGTTTTTTTGCTGGGTTTTGTATGACAGGCAATACAATTTTGTACAGGATCACCCATTTTCAATGTTAATGGTTTGCCGTTTGAATCATGATGGCAATCACCACAACTAAGTTCATAATCGTCAATATGACCTTTATGGGTAAATTTAACAATGCCTTTTGTGTGCTTTGCATAGGCAGAATTTTCCATCATAATGACATCAGCAACATCTGTTTTTCCGGCAGATAAAGCTTTTGTGGCAACTTTTTGGGGTTCAGGCGATTGCTCAGCTTTTTTATGAGCAATCGCTTTCTTTTCAGGTGCCGGGTGATGGACTTCTTTTTTTGCAGTGGCTTTTTCAACATGCTTTTCCGGTTCTGTAACCGCATGTTTTGTCTCTGCGACAGCAGGGCTTCCATGATCAGCATCTTTTTGAATGTCCGCTTTGACATCAGCAGAATGATCATTGGATGGATTTTGTGCATCAATCACAATGATCCCAAAAAGCACAAAAATCAAGATACACAAAGCTGTCATAATGGATACGGATTTTTTGTCCATGAATACATCTCCTTTTTACAATAAATTAAATATATTATATTAATAAAATAGACAAACTCGTAGAATATATGAATCAATGTTTTTTGTCAAAACTTTTTCCAAGATATTTTGA
>PEAL01000239.1 GCA_002753725.1 Deltaproteobacteria bacterium | reverse complement strand
TTTAAACTTTCAGATTTATAAGCATACACCTGTTGAAAACCAACTGAAGTATACTTTTTAAACGAAACAATATCCATTCCATTTCCACTGACCAGTGCTCGAACGGGATCACCATTTAAAAGTGGAGATTTTACATAAATTTCAATAGATTTTTTTTCCCAAAGAGACGTTTTTGTTTCAAATAATTTTAATGGCATTAAATCAGGTATTTCGTTTTCCCTGTTTCGCCATCCGCGTTCATCCAGATATGTATTGTCTTTTAACAAGAATTCTTTTTGCTTTAAATGATGGAGTTTAAATCGTCCTTTTCCGGTTGATGAAGCACCACTTAAAAAAGCCTTTCCAGCTACCCAGTTTAAGAGAACTTTAATCAATGATTCAGGCGGACCTGTATCATTTCCCCTGTATCGAAGTATAAATGGAAATTCCATTCCCTGTGGCCCCAGTTCCATGCTGAATAAAGCACCTTCAGCAACGGTACCCGTGTATGGATTCAATCGAATGCGTTGTCGAACCTCTGGATTTTCTGTATAGTGTTCATTTCGAACATCCATAATGGTAATATTTCTCATAATTTGACATATGGGGCACATACATTGATATCCCCCAAGTCTGACATCACAACCAATATCATCCATGACTATCCGGATATCTCTTCGAAGCACACCACGCAAAGCTGAACGAGGCAATCGATAATGATTGTTACGATCCAAAAGAATGGTAAAATCAGTTTGTTGGGTTTCTTCTGATTCCAAACCAAAAAAGAATGGTGTCTCAGATGTGAGTGTTCCATAAAAAAGAAATTCTCTGTCTGGAACTATTTGTATATCTGGTGGGCGATCAGTGAATTGATTTTTTCCATAATAGGCTCTGTTTCCCAATATGCGTTGGGATTTTTTTAATCCACCTGATGATTCTTTCTCATGATGATATAACCAGGTTCCTAAGGATTTAAAAAAAGCGGCAAACTGATCGTTGTCATAAATTTTGTCAGCTTTTTGTTGAAGCAGCGATCTGATACTGAGATTGCCATTGCTTAAATCCCAGATATAATGCTCAAACTTGCCATTATGATCTTTTGGCAATTCGTTTATTTTTTTTCGATCACGGCCCAATTCTCTCACTGCATCTGATAGTATTCTGAGATATTGGGTTTTAGCATTTTTTTCCAAAATGGTGATCAATTGATCTGCTGTTTGCTGTGCATTTTTTGTATCAAGTATTTTCGGATTAGTAATATGATCGTCATTGTTTTCATCAAAAGTGATCTTGCATAAAGAACCACACAGGCGATCAATAAATTTGAGGCTTTTTATTAACAAAGATCTGGCTGCCGGGCTGACATATTCTGCAATAACAATTTTTCCCTCAAAAACTGGAAACTGACGATGATCAATCTCCAATATTTTAAAAAAATCATGTGCTTTTCCAGTCGCATAATCCACGCGATTTAACGTTCTTTTTTGGGCTATTTTTTCGGGGACTTCTGTTTTTTGGGGTAAATGGAGATTATCGAATTTAATATTTGAAATATTTTGATCTTTTTTTTTGTAACTTTTGATGCCTTTTTCAGGATTAACTTTACGACCTATCAGTTCGCAAAAAGGGCAAAGATGGTTATCATCGCATAAAGCGTCGTCTGTCCACACTGGCGTTGTTCTTTGTCTTAAATAAATGATCTTATCTTTAGCCGGATCGTTTGTGGAAAACTTTCCAGGACAACATCCAATGTTGTCACTTTTACCTTCTTGCAAAACCAGAAGATGTTCCGCAGCACGAATCACGGCAGAACGAAGTAATGTACCTGTGATAAAAGGTTTCCCAAGATCTTTATTTATTTTACATTTATGCCATCGGGCAAAAGACTGGGCTCTTAAATTTTTCGATTTTCTTTTTCTCTCAGAAGGATCGATCCATTCCATCATACGTATGGGTTCAAAAAATGTTATGGTAATGTTCATGATAAGTCCTTTGATTGTGTTTAGATGAAACCCATCACGCGAATGGGGGCTGATGAATATATCACAAGGTATTGTTCTTCTTTTGACATGCTATTCCAGTTTTTAAACTTTTTTCTTTGCCAGATGCTCAAAGATTTGGATAAATTATTGCTGTCTAAAAGATCAAAATAGCATTTTTCGATTGTTGGTACCCAGAGTTTACACAAGCCTGCGATCACTTCTTTTGCACCAATTAATAATAAAGCGGTACTCAGCGAAAGATGTTCATCCACATGAAATTCAATGGGCTGTGCCATATCTGATTCACAAGCACCCAAAAAAATACGACATCCCCTGATAGTTACTTTTGCTTTAAGTATATCTAATATTGTTATTGGGGGATCAAATTTCAGGCGAGATTGAAATGAATTCGTTACATTGGCCTTACCGTGACAGAAAATAATCAGTGTTTGTAAATTTTTTTTCAAACTCTCAAAGAAATAATCTCTATTGGATCGTTTTTTATAATGATAATACTTTAAATTCTCTTTTGTCAGCAGATCTAATGTTGTTGTATATCTTTTCAGAAAAGTATGTCCATTGCCATCCTGCCGATCTTTTAAGTCTAATAAATGCCATGCAGGTAAGTAACGAGATTCATGTTTTTCAAACAAAAATATTTCTTTTGAACACGCGCCGTTTGTTTCTTCTTTTATTGCGGCATGTAATGGTAATCTGTGAATAAAACCATGTGGGACCCACAGGATTGATTTGTTTTCAGGAAATTCAAAAATAAACGGCATGGTTCTGGTTATTTCACGACAAAGCTGATACAGATATTTGCCTTTTTTGCAATTAATTGCTTTAAGTGCCTCATTATTATTTTCATAGTGATATTCTGGCAATTCCATTTCCTGCCATGAAATAAAAGTTCTAAAGAGTTCAGTATACTGGAAGGATTCAATGGCGCTATTGCCGGTTTCACAATAAAAAATGAGCGCATAAGCCTTTTTTTCAAATTCATTGATATAAAAATGAACAACAATCCATTGATTATCGAGCATCTGGCAGTCAGTGAACTTTTTTTTGGGCAATTTTTTTCTGGGTTTTGAAGGTTTCTTTTTTAAATATCGATTATCTCTGGCTTCGTCTTCTTGATTGAGTATATGATCAAAATTATTGATATAAGGACTCATCTCACGCAGTTGTTTAAACCTTAGACATGGTCTTGATTTAAGCGAGTCAGCGATCATCACTTTGTCTTCCAATGATTCAGTAGCAATGAATGCCAGGTCATAAAGTTTATTTTGTCTGGACCAGTACCATCTTAAATAAATATTTCCAATTTCAGTTTCTTTTTCACAACAAACAGCATGAGCTTTTAATGCTGCTTTTTTCCATATGAAACAATTGTTAGTTTTTAGTAAATCGATAAAATCAACAAGGTCATCCCAATATGGATCAGCAAAAGCAGCGGGAGCTTCATCCATTGACTTTGTTAAATATAATTCAGTATCTTCAATTTGTTTTTTCTGAAAGGCTGTTCTTGCCATTAATAAAAAGACATCATTTAAGTGTTCTGTGTAATTGTTTAATGCTTTTAGGGAGATTTTTTCTAAAAAATCAGGAAAATTTTTTTGTTCAGAACCGGTAAGCAAGACTCTAATATCATTAATAACAGTTAAAGGATCATTTTCCATATCAAATTGTTCTTCAATGTTAAAAACAACTTCTTCAAAAATTTCTTCATCATAAGGTTCATTTATAGCAATCAATGATAAAAAGATCTGTCCTGATAATCTCCAGGCGTCAGTGCTTTTATTTTTAATCTGTTGAATAAGGTCTTCTGATCGCTTAAGCGCTTCAATTTTTCTGGCCGGAACAGTGCGACCTTTGGGTCTGAAAAGTAAACTCCTAAAAAAATAAATTTTAGCCATTAAAAGTAAAAAATCCGTATTGGTTTTGAATTCGTTTTCTTTGTTTTTCAGAACCTGTATCATATCCTCAAGAAACATCCTTCGCTGACTGTGATTCATACTTGTTTTGCAGGCTTCATATGATTTTAATTTAATATTATTTAATTCAAAAAGCGCCTCGTGATAAGATTCATCGTCATGAGCATTCGTGATATCTTGTATGGCATTTTTTTCATTCGACACCCCTCTTTGACACAATGCGGTTAGAGGGTTAAGGTTTTCTTGAGCATATTTGATTAAGGCCTGTGGCAGATTATCCTTTTTATTCTTGATGGCATTTGAAATCTCTTCAATTGATTGACATGCTGTTTGAAAGGTTGAATCCATCATTTTTTGCCTACGCTTTCTGGATATAAACCATAAGTATGATTGTAGAATCCATTATTTCTTTATCCTCCTGATGATTAAGACGATCAAGTAAATGTGTTGTGCTGATCTTTAATTGATTTTCATCTTCATCCAACATAAGAATAAAGAGAGATTGATCATTATTGGGTAGCTTAATGGGTATTTTAATGTCGTCAATTTCTTGAGGCTGAATGTTTTCAACCCATTTTGTTGAAGCATCCTGACATAAAACTTGATAAAAACAAAGGTATTCGTTTTCAATGGATTCAATAATTGCCGAAATATCGTCATGACCACATTTGTCTAACAATATAATATCGTTAGCTTCCCGATATCCATGAATGGTCATTAAAGCAGGACAGGTATATTCAATACCCCTGCTCATCATTCCGGTATCTCCTCTTTCAATGGTTACATGAATTTGGTTCATGGAATCTTTTACATCTTGATGGATAGATAATTTGATAGGGATATCTGATGAGATTGAAATATTGACTGACATATTATTTCGTAAAGGAATTGATCTTTTCTTGATATCATTAATATGGTTCATCCCCGAGGATAAAAGTTCATGGAGTTGATTTAATTGAAGTGTATTTTGATTGAACCGTTGATCAATATAGTCTTTTAAAAAAATCAAGTTGTCTTCAACTAAAATATGCCGCTCTAGTTGACGGGAAAAGAATTCCAAAATTTCAGTTGTTACAGCAATTGTTTGCTGCTCATTTTCAAAATATAAATCTGCAAAATTTGCAAATTCAAGGGCAAAAGCTTTTTCATCAATACTATCCTGGTCTGATTGAAAACGTTCCATTAATTGTTGTGCAAATTCTCCATCGATAATGCTTTGTAAACGTTTTGTATTCAATTCAATACTTCTATGTGTTGAAAAATAGACACTGGTATCTTCCAAAGCTCTTTTCAAAGGCGGGTTGAATTTTTTGTATATATTTTTGGCTGCATCCAAAAAAAAGCTGGCAAATATACTGGTTGATATACTTTGAATCATTTAAACCTCTTATTTTATTGGGTTAAATAAATAAGTTTGTTCAGATATTTATTTTTGTTGGTTCCTAAGGATAATTTGATAAATTTATAAATGAATATTATCTGAATGTCTATATTTGTTTTTTTCAGACAAGAAATATTGACATTGATTATCAGTTCAACTATGTCAATGCCATGATCTTTTTTAACAAATACAAATGAAGAGCCTATATGGAGAGATCAACGCAATGCCAAAAATTCAGAACGATTACTGTAAACAACAAGTTAATTGTACAGGCTGTTTATTCCATGAAAAAGGATGCCAGATTCTCAATCATCAGTTGCAAAGCAGCGAAAGAACATGGCTTTCAAGGGTTGCTACCACTCATAAATTACATATGGATCAATCGTTCATACTGAACCAGATGCTATTATATATACTGGCCTTTGCCGAAAGAAAAAAAACAATTCAAAGCATTCAGGCAAACGATATTGAAAATTTCTGTCTGGCAGGTGAAGATACCTATCTGATCGATTGCTTGTGGTTGTGCATTCAGTATGGCGAAATAGCGCCTGCCAGAATTCTCTCCAATTATTTGTATGAGAAATATGGGCCTTATATTATCAAAATATCTCGTTCATTAAACGACCATATTTATTGTTCTCCCGATGAAATCCTTCAGCGGGTTTATCTGGCATTTACAAAAAAAGAATACAATGCCCTGACCCGTTTTAAAGGTGAAAACAGTGGATTCAAAACCTATCTGACCATTATTACCAAAAAACAGATTTCAGAGTGTTTGAGAAAACGCCAACCGGAATGCCTGTCAGAATGTCCTGAAAATACAGTGGATCAATTGGAGAAAGAGCAACTTGATCACCCACCGGATCATTTGTTGATCCATCAGGAATTCATCCGGTTTTTGAGTGATGTCATCGTGAATACCATTAATCAGATGCCTCCCAAAAAAATGATTGATATCAAAATTATGCAATGGCGAATGCAAGGACAATCTTTTCAATCCATTGCCAGCCGCCTGGGAGAAAAAAAAACCAATACTATTTCTCACAGATACCAGCGGATAAAACAACGATTGATTAACTCAATTCAACAACAATTAAAAACAAAATACCAGACAGATTTTAATGATCTTGACCCTGATGATATTTATCTGTCCATAAACAACATTTTAAAAAAAAGAATTCATGGCAATCAACAGGAGACATCATTGTGACTGATCCTTCAAAAGCATCAAATCACTATCAAAAAGAAGAAAAAGTAGCGGATGCCATATTATCTGTTTATTCGGAAATCAATTGGACGGATACCATCGCAGCGCAAGATGATTTTCAGTCAAAATGCCCGAATGATGATCAGCTTATCATGTTCATCGCAGAAGAATTATCTGAAAAAGAAGCCTTTGCCATAAAAAGGCATTTACTGGTATGTGATAAATGTACTCATGAAATGGCTGTGCTATTGCCAATTGTTCAGGCGCCTGTTTGCCATGATTCGTCGTTTATACTGCCTGAATCCATTCAAACAGCAATGGAAAAAGAGTTTGAGAGAATTCAAAAAAAGCATCAACCGTTTTCAGAAAAAATATCTGTTGCTGCTGACAAAATAACAGATGGCCTGCAAAAAGGAAAACAACTGGTAAAAAGCATTGCAAAGGAGATGATTATACAGATAACCCCTTTTTGGGAGCCATTGCTGGTGGGGCAGCCTGTGACAGCTTCAGATATTACCCGCCAGAGATATCGGTTTTTGATTGAAAGCGGCCAGATCGCATTAAATTGTCATTGGAAGTCTGAAGACAAATCAGATCCAGCCTTTTTATTTCTATCGTGGAAGGTGAATATCTCCATAGATTGTCAAGTATGGGCAAGATTTGAAAATCCTGAGACACACGACATTTTATCTGAAATTTGCCTGGGTGATTCAATGGCTGGTGAAGATTATTTTACGATTGATGATTTAGGATTTGATCCTTCTACAACACGTTGGGCAGTTGCGATCATTTTTACAGAGCTTCGCAGATGAATGGATAAAAGAGAAAGGGTTATGAGAGATTACTGTCAAAGTCCGCCAACTGTCTTAAATTCATATACGATAATAAACGATTTAACTCCTGTTTTGTCGACAGAAGGATGTTGTGTTTTTTAATTAATTAATTCCTGCGCCTTTTTGGTAACCCCATTCTTGTAAACCATTTACCAAAGTCTTTATAATCAATTAAATCACCTTTGGATAATTTAATGCGAAAAGCCCTCACTCATATCAAGTTTATCTTTAATTAATTTAATAACTTGTTTTCGATTTAGTTTTGAAGAGGGTGCAACACAAAAAAGTTGCATTATTTCTTAGCTCCTACAGGGCTTAAGAAGGTGTGGGACAACCAGTTTGTAGTTTTGCCTTTAGGCAACCAGTTTGTAGTTCCGCCTTTAGGCGGTTCTTTTAACTCGATGTTCAAGTTTTTTATCTTGATTTGTGCAAAGATAACATACCGCTCGTTCCCAGGCTCTGCCTGGGAATGCATACCAGGTGGCTCTGCCACCAGTGCATTGTAAGAGGCGGCAAAGCCGCCAAGCATGCATTCGCAGGCAGAGCCGACTCTGCCACCTTTTATAGTGCGTAGGTGGCAGAGCCACCTGGTAAGCATTTCCATGCAGAGCCCTTATCGTTATACACATCTCCATAAGGGACTGGAAACAAATAGTCGGGATATTCTTTAACAAATACCAGAATCGAACGTGTCCCTTCGGTAAGCTTGCTTGATTATCCAATATTTTCACTTTTCCTCATCAACGAACCAACCCATTATTTCCCAAATTGTTGACCTTTTCGGTAAGCCTGCGTGTATCAATACAATTTTTCTGTTATTTTGATTCCATTACTTTAAATCAACATGGAGAGGAATCAATGATATA
>PEAL01000238.1 GCA_002753725.1 Deltaproteobacteria bacterium | reverse complement strand
TTTCGAAATGAACTGAAAACGCAAGGTAAACGATCAGGCAAAACCCTTTCCATTAACTGGCCTTTATGGGAACATGGCGGGATGTCAGTGGATGTGGATTCCAAAAAACGATTGACTGCGTTAGGTATGCTTCCCATTCAAGAAAAACAAGGAGTGGATATTTTTTCAACGGCCATGTCTTGTCACACAAATCAAGCAATTGTTGCGTTTGGCTATATGTCAAAAATTCAGCGAATGATTGACAAACAAAATACGTTTCAGCCACCCGTTCATGCTCCTGTTTCACTGATAGATAACACTGATCAGACGGCCCTCAAACGTATTCAAGAGGACATTTGTACCATTGCATGTAATATTTTAAAAGTCGATAGAGATGACATGGTCATCGACGATGATCTTGCAGATTATGGATTTGACTCCATAACATTTACGAAATTTGCAAATGACTTGAATGAACAGTATCAACTTGACATTATCCCTACCTTTTTCTTTGAATACCCAACCATTGAAAATATTTCATCTGCATTATATGCTCAGCACCAACACTATTTTAATGACTTATATGGTCAGAAAAAACTTAAACCCAGTGATGTCATAAAAAAAATACCAGACACCACCGATGATATCGCTGTGAAACCCAATCGTTTTTTTCAAATGAGGAAAGCTAAAGCAGAACAGGTATCAATGGATATTGCCATTATTGGCATCAGCGGCATCATGCCTCAGTCCGACAACCTGGATCATTTCTGGCGCAATCTTTATGAAGGCATTGATCTTGTTACTGAAACACCTTCTGATCGTTGGGACTATCGTCATTATCAGGATACCCCTGAGTGGTATTTGCGATGGGGTGCTTTTATTTCAGATGTGGATAAATTTGACGCTTCATTTTTCAATCTGTCACCGCGAGAAGCAGAATTAATGGATCCGCAGCAGCGACTGTTTTTAGCGTGCGTCTGGCAGCTTATTGAAGATGCCGGTTATAAAGCATCTTTTTTGTCTGGAAGCAAAACTGGCGTTTTTGTTGGCGTGGGGGCAACGAATTACACTGAATTGTTCAATGAAAAGGATATCAATGAATCCTGGACATCCACAGGAAATGCACATTCAATTCTGGCCAATCGGATCTCTTATTTTTTGAATTTGCACGGTCCCAGTGAACCCATTAATACAGCCTGTTCAAGCTCGCTGATTGCTATCCATCGGGCAGTTGAAGCCATTCGTTCCAATACGTGTGATATGGCCATTGCTGGCGGTGTTAATGTTATATTAACGCCCACACTGAGTATATCGTTCAGTAAAGCGGGTATGCTCAGTAAAGAGGGCCGATGCAAAACCTTCGATCAAAGCGCAGATGGCTATGTCAGAGGTGAAGGTATTGGAGCGATACTACTAAAACCCTTGAATCAGGCTGAAAAAGATCATGATCATATTTACGCAGTTATCAGAGGATCCTCTGAAAATCATGGGGGAAATGCACAAACCCTCACTGCACCCAACCCAAATGCCCAAACAGACTTGCTCGTGACAACATACGAAGATGCCAATATTGATCCTTCAACGGTAACATATATTGAAGCACACGGAACAGGCACATCATTGGGAGATCCCATTGAAATTAATGCATTAAAGAAGGCTTTTTCTCAATTGTATGAAAAGCATGGCAAATCGATGCCGGAAAAACCCTCATGCGGTATCGGTTCAGTTAAAACCAATATTGGACATTTGGAAACAGCCGCAGGCATTGCAAGCGTTTTAAAAGTGATTTTAGCTTTAAAACACAAACAATTGCCAGCGAACCTTCATTTTAATAAAATCAATCCATATATTCAATTGGATCATTCACCCTTTTTTATTGTTGATAAACCATTAGATTGGGAGGCTTTGCTTGATGAAAAAGGGGATGCTATCCCCAGACGTGCAGGTATTAGTTCCTTTGGGTTTGGGGGTTCCAATGCTCATGTAATTCTTGAAGAATACATGGATCAACATTCACAGATTGTTGATGATGGCGAACCTCAACTTATTATTCTTTCAGCAAAAAATAAAGATCGTCTGAAGGACTATGTTTCGTTGCTTTTTGACTTTTGTACACATCATCCAAAAGACCTTTCTTTTGCTGGAATGGCATATACATTACAGGTCGGACGAGAAAGCATGGATGAACGCCTGGCAATGGTTGTATCGGATATGAATGAACTGATGACCCATTTATCCCATTTTATCAAAGGGACTATTGATGAACAGACTGTTTTCACAGGGAACAGTAAGCAGCACAAAAATTCAAAACATATTTTAATTGGTGGAGATGCCGGTAAAGCTTTTATCAATACTATTTATGAGACAAAAGAGATAAAAAGAATCGCACAGTTATGGGTTCTTGGGTTTGAAATAGACTGGCGACGACTGTATACGAATCATCCCAAACGCATCACATTACCCACCTATCCCTTTGACAAAAAACGCTATTGGATTACTCCTGCTGGCAATACCTTGGTTAAAACACCCATAAAAAAACAAGCAAAACTCATTCACATTCAAAAAACAGGTATTCAAAAGGCTGAGCCTCAAACAGAACGATTTTCAGAAACACAGGATTACCTGACTCAGATATTTTCTCAATTTTTAACGATTGATTCTGCTGAGCTTGATCCTCATGAGAGCTTTGATATGTATGGCATGGACTCTATTGTAATTGCTCAAATCGCTGAATATCTGAATGACATCTTTGGTCAAATTTCTCCATCCTTGCTATACAAATACAAATCTCTTTCAGCACTGGCTCAATTTTTTATTGAGAACCATCAGCAAAAAATACAATCCCTCCTAAATTGGGATGAATCTGTTGAAGAAATGATCCATGACGTTGAATCAACAGACAGTAGTGAATCGTCAAGTAGTATTGAACATGCTGAAAATATGGATAATAATTATCCTTTTGATGATATCGCAATCATTGGTATAAGTGGACAATTTCCAATGGCTGAAACCAAGGAAGCCTTTTGGTTGAATATCAAAAATACAAAGGACTGTATTGAAGAAATCCCATTGTCACGCTGGAATAACGCACGATATTTTCATCCTGAAAAAGGCAAACCATTCAGCATTTATACAAAATGGGGCGGATTTATTCATGATTTTGATTTGTTTGATCCTTTGTTTTTTAAGCTTTCACCCATGGATGCCCGGTATATGATCCCTGAAGAACGACTATTTATTCAAACGGCATGGTCATGTATTGAAGATGCAGGATATACCAATGATCTGTTATCCAGTCAAAGCGGTAAACAGAAACGACCCGACGTTGGTGTTTTTGTTGGTGCAACGTATAATGAATATCAACTGCACGGGGCTGGCCAATGGTCAGATAACAGGCCTGTGCCTTTAAATTCCCAGACATTTTCCATATCCAACAGAGTTTCCTATATTTTGAATTTCAGTGGCCCAAGTATGACCATTGATACCGCCTGTTCATCTTCTTTAGTGGCCATTCATCAGGCCTGTGATGCGATCCGACTAAAAGAATGTCGCATGGCTATTGCAGGGGGCGTAAATTTAAGTCTTCATCCATCAAAATACATAGGCTTGTGCATGGCTCAATTTGCATCCAGTGATGGCCGGTGCAGATCATTTGCTGAAGGCGGTGATGGCTATGTACCGGGTGAAGCTGTTGGCGCAGTGTTGTTAAAATCGCTGCCACAGGCGATTACAGACAAAGATTATATTTATGCTATAATTAAAGGAAGTGCTATCAATCATGATGGTAAAACCCAGGGATATACAGTTCCCAACCCTGTGGCACAAACAGAAGTCATTGAAAAAGCAATAATAAAATCAGGCGTTCATCCAAGAACCATCAGCTATATCGAAGCGCATGGAACAGGTACATCTCTGGGAGACCCTATAGAAATTACTGGATTAACCGATGCTTTCAAGTCTTATACAAAAGACAAACAATTTTGCAGTATTGGTTCTGTTAAATCCAATATTGGTCATTCAGAAGCTGCCGCAGGTATTGCTCAACTGACAAAAGTTTTGATGCAGATGAAATATCAAACCCTTGTGCCAACACTCATTCATGGCGGTCAACTCAACGCATACATTGATTTTGAAAATTCTCCTTTTTACGTGCAGCAACAAACAGAAAAATGGGAATGTCCGTCGGTTGATATTGGTGATGGTACAATGATTTATCCACGACGTGCAGGGATTAGTTCGTTTGGCGCTGGTGGTGTGAATGCTCATTTGATCATTGAAGAATACCCTAATCTGTTGATGGACATACCATCAAAAAAACAGCACATTGTTCCTATATCCGCTAAAACACAAGATAGTCTCAAAAACAATGCCATCCATTTGTCCAACTATTTAAAACAGCACCATGCATTGAATCCAGTCTCTTTTTCACATATTGTCTATACATTACAGGTTGGCAGAACCCCCCTGCCCTGTCGTCTGGCCATTCTTGCCAGAGATACCGAGGCGTTCATTCAAAAGCTGGACAGTTTTATATCAAAGGGCGGCAACGAAAAGGCCGGTATATGGACTGGACAGGTAGAAAAAACGGCTTCATGGATATTTGAAAATGATGACATCGACCGAAAATATTTACAAGATATTATTGCCAGCCAAAATATGAAAAAACTTGCTCGACTTTGGGTAAACGGGGTTCAATTCAACTGGCAGGCATTGTATGAAAAAAATGCACCCTATCGACGAATTCCTTTGCCCGCCTATGCCTTTCAAAAAGATCGATACTGGATGTTTGATCCTTCAGATGATCTTTCATTGCTATCCGAACCTGTTGAATCAAAGCCATCCATTGATCCCCCGAAAAAACAATCTGAACAGGCAGAATCCTCAGACCATCAATTGCTTTCTAACTCATTTTCAGAGAAAAATATTTGCGAAACACTTCAACAGATGATTGCAAAGCTATTAGGGTTTATCCCACCCAAATTGCCCAATATTCATGACGGCTTTTTTGATATGGGAATGGAATCAGTAACAGCGATTGCCTTTCAAAAAGAAATTGAAGAAACATACGTCATTTCTGTAGATAAAACAGCAACGTTTGATTACCCAAATGTGAGTGATCTGGCAGCCTATCTTTATGAATTAATTTCAAAAAGAGGAACATCATCTGTTGAATTCATTGATAAGGATACTATTGATCAACAGATTCCAACAAACATATTACTTGCACATGTATCAGATGAAATTGAAGCGTTAGATATTGATGATGTTGCTACACGATTGGAGCTTGCGATTGGCGGTTTGAATTAATTTAATTTTATTCCGAATGAATATCCATTTTCATCGGTAATACCACATGAAAGGTTGTACCTCCTTCAAAAGCACTTTCCAACGATATCTTCCCGCCCAGTGCATCCACCAGACCTTTGACAATGGGGAGTCCCAATCCTGTTCCAGTAACGTAGCGGGTATTTTTATCTTTGACACGATAGAAGCGGTCAAAGATCTTGGCATGATACTTTGGATCAATACCAAATCCAGTATCTTGAACATCAACGCAAATGGTGTGATTGACATATTGAATACGAACAGTGATCGTACCATCTTCAGGCGTGTAGTTGATCGCATTGGTGATCAAGTTTCCAAAAATGCTTTCCAGAGACAAGGGATCAGCAATAAAAGGCGGTATGTTTTCAGATAATTTTTCCAAAGTAAGTTTCTGTTTTTTTCGTTTTGTGCGGGCACCGAGAAAATCGACAATACTGGCCAGTAAATCTTCAACTTGAACAGGTCTGGGATCCTGGGTAGCAGCACCGGCTTCGATGCGGGACAGATCCAGAAGATCGCCAATTAACGAGATTAATCCCTGGGTTTTTTCTTTGGCGCGGGACAGTAAATGTTCTTGTTTATCTGAGGATTTTTCCTGCCCCAGCTCATTCAGAACAACCGCTAATTGTTCGTGGATAGTAGACAGCGGTGAGCGCAGTTCATGAGAAACTTTGGCAACAAATTCTGACTTGAGCTGATCAAGAACTTTCATTGCCGTAATATTGATTAAAATAATGACCACGCCCATACACTCCTTATCGCCTGTTAATACAGGTCGTCCACGGGCTAAAAAATATTTGTGATCCGGGAGTATCAGTTCATAGGTGTAAATTTCATCAGGATTTATTAAGGAACTTTCATTGATCTTATGCACAAATTTTTGAAATCCCACATCTTCCACAAGGGCTTCAATGGGCATACCTGATTTTAAATCTTTCGGAAGAGCCAGCTGACGTTTAAGAGCAGGGTTCATCAATACAACCTGTCCCTGTGTATTGGTGACCATCACACCATTGGGAAGGGCTTCAATAATACCTGTTAACCGGCTTTTTTCAGTACCCAAATCCAGCAAGGTTCGTTGACGTTCCAGGGTTAATTTTTCAGTCTGCCAGGTGAGTTTAATTTTTTCACGGGCACGATTGACCACCAAACGAACATGATCCGGTTCAAAAGGTTTGGGGATAAAATCATAAGCGCCTTGTTTCATTGCCTGAATGGCTGTTTCAACCGTGGCAAATCCAGTCATGATAATGACCATGATCTGTTGATATTTTTCTCGAATCCTGCTCAACACTTCCATGCCATCAATACCAGGCATTTTTAGATCCAAAAGCACAATAGAAATGTCAGAAGTCTTTTCCAGTATCTCCAGTCCTTCTTCCCCTCTACTGGCAGTGCTTACATCACAGCCAATGCGCGACAATATACGTGCGCATCCCTCCCGGATTCCCTGTTCATCATCTATAATCAAAACATGGATATCTTTATCGATGGATTTCAATGGATTTCCTCCTTGTTCAGAAAATATGCCCCCATTTTTTCATTGGCTTATAGGCAATTCAATGGTAAACGTTGTGCCTTCAGAACTACTGCTGGCAACAATACTGCCACCATGATTCTGCACAATGCCATACACCAGACTCAACCCCAGCCCGGTTCCTTTCCCTTCTTCCTTGGTGGTAAAGAAAGGTTCAAATATATGAGGCAAAACATCTTCAGGAATACCAGGGCCTGTATCTTCAATGTTGACAACGACGTGATCTTTATTCGCAGATAATTCAGTGATCACCGTCAGTGCGCCTTTACCATCCATTGCATCCGCTGCATTTAAAATGATATTCATAAACACATGGTTGAGTTGTTGAACATCTGAGTGAACCGGCGGCAAGGCTGGCGAAAGTTGCCGAATAATATCAATATTATGAAACAGTGTTTGGTTTTCAAGCAAAAACAGGGTCCTGGAAATGGCTCGATTGATATCATTGGGCCGCATCATATGGCGTGTTTGTCGGGCAAATTCCAGAAGTTCTTTAACCGTGTCTCTGCATCGTTCAGCATCACGAAGAATGCGGCTGAGATCTTCGCGTGCAGCTTCCTCAAGATCATACTCTTCAAGCACAAGTTTTGTAAATAACGTAATACCACCCAATGGATTATTCAGTTGATGTGCCACTCCGGCAGCCAGTTTTCCTAAAGATGCCATTTTTTCAGATTGCAATATCTGAATCTGGGCTTTTTCAAGTTCACCCTTAATTCGAATTTCTTCTCGAAGATCTTTAAAAAAACCAATGGATGCAACCTCTCGGTCACCATCATAAACCAGTGCCGCATTGACAGAAATGGGAATGATAGACCCCTCTTTGTGCAAAATATCCACCTTGTAGTCTTTGAGTTTTCCCTGACCGCCATAGTCTTCACTTCGAAGGACACGCATGATCTCACGGGCGCCATCCCCCGGGTAGACATCTCGAATATCTACTTTATTGATCGCTTCTTCACGTTTATAACCAGATATTTCAGATGCAGCCTCGTTAAAAATTAAAATCCGGCCGCGTTTATCAACGGCTAAAACCGCATCCACTGAACTTAAAATTAAATTCGTGAGAAAAGCATTGGATTGCTGAAGTTTTTCTTCCAGACCTTCAAGAATGGGAATGCCAAAGTCCAGCAAGACCACACCATCAATTTCTTCATCTTTAATCATGGGACAAAAATATCGGCAGGTTTCGCTTAAAATATCCAATGCATTGGTTTGCGAGTTTTTAAGGGCAGGTTTTCGCGTTCGAACAACCTCATCAAGAGGGCAATCTTTGCATGGCGAGGTAAAACTGTGAAAAACGTCATAACAATTCTGTCCAATAATATTTTTTTGTACTCCTTTTATTA
>PEAL01000237.1 GCA_002753725.1 Deltaproteobacteria bacterium | reverse complement strand
TACATTTTTGATATCATGGTATATCCATTGAGCGGCATGGATTGGAACAAATGACGTTAATAAAAATGTAAACATCATTACCCAAAAAATTTTGAAATAGCGTGACAGGTTTTGCATTGTTCGTCCTTTCATAATGTATAGACCGGCTTTCTTAAGCATTGTTACATGCATTTTGTATCGGTCTTTTCAGGATTCATCTTTAGGGGGTATAATTGTTGAGGATTTTGTCTTCATGTATCTTTGTCAAAATGCCTTGTTGTTTCAAATTATATAAAATTTTTTGTCGTTGCCTGGATCAATATGGAATGGTATTATCATTTTTCGTAAATAATTTTTTACGATGTTTTCATTTGTCAATCTTAAGGCCCCCAAATTTAATAACGTTCTCATTCTTGCATCCCATATAATGGGAACGTTATTAAATTTGGGGGCTAAGTTTTCAGATCGCCAACCGTGATATGAAAAAAGGAAAAAATATGTTATCAAAGCTCGATAAACAAGTTATTGCTGCAATTCAGGGCGATATCCCCGTATGTGAACGTCCTTACCAGGAATTGGCCCAACATATTGGCCTTTCTGAAGAAATGTTTTGTCAACATTTAAAATCCTTAAACGATCGGGGGATCATTCGTCGATTTGGCGCCACTTTACGTCATCAAAAATCTGGCTTTACGGCAAATGCAATGGTTGCATGGATCGTTGAAGAGGATCATGTCATGCTCGTTGGTAAAATCATGGCGCGTTCGAAGCATATTTCTCATTGCTATCGACGAAATCCAACAAATGATTGGCCATATAATCTTTACACCATGATACATGGTGGAACTGAACTTGAATGCAAACATATTGCTGCCACTCTTTCCAAAACAACCCGGATCAAACATTATGAAATCCTGTTCAGCCGTCGTGAATTAAAAAAAACATCCATGCAATATTATCCTGAACTTGCACCGCAAAACGGTTTAACTGATTTAGCTTCTTGATGTCTGCTCATTCCCCACATATATTATTTGTAAATCCGTGGATTCATGATTTTGCTGCTTTTGACTTTTGGGCACGTCCGCTGGGGTTATTACAACTTGCCGCTATGGTGAGATCTCATGGGATGTCTGTATCGTATATTGATTGTTTGAACCGGTTTCATCCAAAAGATATGCAACCATCAAAAAAAAGATACCGACATGGCAGAGGACCGTATCTGAAAACAAAAATTTCCAAACCAAAGGCATTACAATCAACTACACGACAATATTCCCGATATGGAATTCTGCCTGATTGGTTGATTCAGGATTTAAAATCTCTTGAACAGCCCGATGTCATCATGTTGACATCATTTATGACCTATTGGTATCCTGGTGTTCAAGAGACTATTGCTTGTATTCGTTCTGTATTTAAAGAGGTGCCAATTGTTTTAGGAGGTATTTATGTCAGGCTTTGTCTGGATCATGCCAAAACGTATATGGACGCTGATTACTTTGAAATCGGCCAGGGCGAAGCATCTATTTTTTCAATCATTGAACAATTAACAGGATTTAAAGCAACCATTGATATTGATGTCACGAATCTGGATACATTGCCCTACCCTGCATGGGATTTACAAAGCAGCATTCCTTTTATCCCATTATTAACAACGCGCGGGTGCCCATTTAGATGTTCATATTGTGCCTCCGGTTTTCTGGAACCTAATATTCGGCGTCACTCAATAGCGCATGTTCTTGATGAAATCCTATTCTGGCATCAAGCTTATGGTGTTTGTGATTTTGTATTTTATGATGATGCCCTGTTATATCAATCAGAAACGTATGCTGTCCCACTGTTTGAAAAAATCATTCAAAAGCAATTACCTATCCGTTTTCACACCCCCAATGCCATTCATATTCGAGAAATCACCCCCAAAATAGCATTTCTAATGTTTAAAGCCGGGTTTAAAAATCTCAGAATGGGACTTGAAACTACTGATTTTGAACATCGGATCGATCAAAAATTGACATACAATGAGTTTGAACAGGCAGTACAATATTTAAAACAAGCAGGTTTTAAACGGGACGATATGGGAGCATACCTGATGATTGGTCTTCCGGGGCAAAAAAAAGAGACAATTATTGAATCCATTGATCAGGTCAGTAACAGCGGGATTCAACCCATCCTGGCATATTATACCCCCATACCCCACACGAAATTATGGGCAGAAGCCGTTGGTTGTTCACCGTTTGATATCTCTAATGAGCCTCTATTTACCAATAATACACTGTTTCCATGCCAGAAAAATGGATTGGATTGGCAAATATTATATGAATATAAACAACATGCTGGTAAGGGATTGAACGTTGAAAACGCTCATTAACTGGTCGCAAGGATTAATTTCCCTTCAAAATGAATAAACTCTTCACATTGCACTGCCTGAACTGAAAATCAATTATTTATTGAGATATTCATGTGAAACTGATATATAAAAAACTTTGTCTGAAAATCCAATCAATAAATAAAGGAGAAACCTTATGATTCAAAGACTTACAATTTTTGGAATTGTCGTTTTTTTAGCCATCTTTTTTCAATCTGCTTTTGTGCTGATCGAAACCATTGATCGCCCTCAAAAGGCTGTTAACTCTTTTTGCAAAGCGTATTACCAGTTGGACGATACTGCAAAAACATATATGACAGACGATTGTCGCGTACAAGATGACGTTGATCTGGTGGATCAATTTTTTCTGGCACAAAAAAAGATGGCCAATGATCGTGGATATCATGATCGCTTTTTGGTCAATTATTTGACAAATATTCATACCCATGTCATTGACAAAACCAGTGATTCGGCGGTGGTCACTATCAAAGCCAAACGATATGCAATTATTCCCTGGTTGAGAACACGAAAATGTTATGACATTGACCATACGTTTACATTGACTTATCAAAATAATCAATGGCTTATTTCCGGCGGCGTTTCGGAGATGTAAACAATGGCTATCAATTTAAGACGGGCTTATCAGATTCACTTAACCCAATCGCTCTCTGTCAATTGATAGCCTAATTTTGATCATATGATTTATCGAACCCTCAAACAATGCGTTACAGATCTTGAAGCCAATGGTGAATTGATTCGTATCGATCACCCTGTTGATGCTTTTTTAGAAATGGGCACCATTCAACGTCGGGTTTTTGCGGCTGATGGTCCGGCAGTGCTTTTCACACGGGTCAAGAATTGTTCTTTTCCCATGTTGGCCAATCTCTTTGGCACTAAAAAACGCATTCACCGGCTGTTTCAACCGTCACAAAAAGCCATTCAATCCCTTTTTGCATTAAAAAAAGATCCCATGCATTTCCTGAAAGAGCCATCAGTGTTACTTCGTGCGCCCTTTGCCTGTTCTTGTGCCATTCCTAAAAAAGTGTCAACAGGCCCTGTCCTGACTGCCAGCACACAAATATCAAAACTTCCACAATTGGTTTCATGGCCTGAAGATGGCGGTGCATACATTACATTGCCGCAAGTATACAGTGAAGATGTTACATCTCCCGGATGGATGAAAAGTAATATAGGAATGTATCGTATTCAACTATCAGGCAATGACTATCAAAAAGACCAGGAGGTTGGACTTCATTATCAAATTCATCGGGGGATTGGGTTTCATCACGCCGCAGCATTAAAAGCCAACAAACCTTTTCATGTCAACATCTTTGTCGGTGGCCCTCCAGCACTCACCCTTGCGGCAATCATGCCATTACCTGAGGGTATTCCTGAGCTGGCTTTTGCTGGTGTGCTGGCAGGGCATCGTATTCCAATGATCTATGGTAAAAGCGCCCTGCCCATTCCTGCTGAATCGGATTTTTGTATTACAGGCACGGTTGTTCCAAAACATCAACGGCCTGAAGGTCCTTTTGGTGATCATCTGGGATATTACAGCCTGAAACACGATTTTCCTGTATTGCGTGTTCATCAGGTGTTTCATCGAAAAGATGCTATCTGGCCATTTACAAGCGTTGCCCGACCGCCACAGGAAGATTCGATCATTGGGGAATGGATTCATGAACAAACCGCTTCCCTGGTGCCAACAGTCTTTTCAGGTGTTCATCAAGTGCATGCTGTTGATGCTGCCGGTGTTCATCCCTTACTGTTGGCCATTGGCAGTGAACGGTATGTTCCCTTTTGTACAGAACAAAAACCACAGGAATTGTTGACCGGCGCTTTTTCATTGCTTGGAAATACACAGACATCACTGTCTAAATATGTATGGATTACAACAGAATCTTCCGATGCTCCATCCTTGAACATTCATGATATTTCAGGTTTTTTCAAACACATGCTTGAAAGGGTGGACTGGACACGGGATATTCATGTGATCACGCAGACAACAATGGATACGCTAGATTACTCAGGTATCAATCTTAACCAGGGCTCAAAGGGGATTATTGCAGCCTGTGGCCCTCGAAAAAGAGCATTGGGAATGACAGTTCCTGCGGATCTATCCTTACCTGAAAGCTTTTCAACGCCCATGATTTGTATGCCAGGTGTGATCGCTATTCAGGGCCCCAAACACAAGCTTGCAAGAAATGCTCATGATCCAGCAATTCAACAATTGGGGAAACGTTTGACCCATCAAAAAAATACTGATTTAAAAACATTTCCACTCATGGTTGTGGTGGATGATTCCGCATTTGTCGCAAAACATCTGAATAATTTCCTTTGGGTGACATTTACCCGTTCAGATCCAGCTTCTGATGTTTATGGTGTTGATGAATTCCTTCACTGTAAGCATTGGGGGTGTCGAGGCAGCTTGATCATTGATGCCCGGTTGAAGTCACATCACGCAAAACCGCTGGAACCTGATCCAGAAATTGAACGACGTGTCGATCAACTCGGGACCAAAGGAATGCCGTTATATGGAATTATTTAGTATAACGTATCGATTTATATAGAAATATATTCCATTTAAAATAATACATATCAATCGTTTTGGTGATCTGTTTTCCTTTTTGATTATTGTACTTCAATTTTTTCCCTTCCGTCTGTATTACCAGGACACTGGCAATCGAACCACTTGTTTTGCTTTATTTCGAAATAAAACATATCCGTTTTGTTTACCATATTCATACAGCTCTTTTGTCAGTTGAACATCTTTTTTACAATATTCGATGATTTCCTCAATTTTTCCCTGTTTCCACCAGATCAGTGCCTGCAAACCATTTGCACTTTTTTGAGACCCCAGGGTTGCCTGGCCTAAATGATCCAGTGATAGACGATATCCCAACCGTTGATGCACATGCTCCAGAAGGTCCAGAGTCGGTAATTGGCGATAATCTGTTTTAACATAACCAGACAATACCTTGTAATCAAATCGTTTGATATTGAATCCTACAATTAATTCCATCTGCCGCATGACAGAAATAAGGTCTTCGATTCGATTGTCCAGATATGTTTCATAAGTATCATTGACTGAATTATACAAAATCGCACAACTGATCCCCATTTTATTTGCAAGATGCCATCCGCCAACTTCTTGCGCTGATCGTTGGGTTTCAATATCCAGCACCCCAAAAACACTATCCGATGATTGGCGGACAAGATGAGTTTTTTCTATAGTGTTTGCATCTTTTTGTATGTATTGTGGGGGCGTGTTGGGTTCAATGGGCAGTGATGCATCAGGCAAGATGTGCTGTCTGAGTTCATTTAAATCTTTTATAACTGGTGGGGTCACTTGTTGAAGAGTTTCAAGTAAAAATTGAGCACTCGTTTTATCGATCGGACGATTCCCTGAACCACATTTTGGAGAATGAACACATCGGGGACACCCAGTTTCACAAGGACAGGATTGAATAACGTTCAGCGTATGGTAAAGCAAATCGTTAATTTCTTGAAAAGCCTGGCGGGTTAAGCCAGCACCTCCGGGGGTGCTGTCGTAGATAAAAATAGCTGCATGGCCTAACTGAGTATGAAATGTTGTGGAAATTCCCCCCAGATCGTTTCGGTCGGTCATGACCAAAAGGGGAAAAATTCCAATCATGGCATGCTCAATGGCGTGAATGCCTCCCATAAAATGAAAAAAGTTGTCTTCCGCTTTTTGCTGCACTTCCATTGGAATTCGAAACCAGATACCTTCTGTTTCAAAGACATGAGGAGGAAGTGTAAGAGGGGTGATATGGAGCATCCGTCTGGATTGAATATCCCATTTTTCATACCCGGTTACCTGATCGGTTACTTTTAAGCGCCCCAAACAAGCGCTTGTGCCCCAGGCCGTTGTGACATCATCCACCCGAATAATCTCAGTTGTTTTGTTGGTTCGAACCCGTGTATAATACCCAACGTGAACCGGTGTCACATAGACGGTTTGTGCTGAAATATCCAGATGATCCACACGATAGATCTTACCTGAATGCAGATAAATAGCCCCAGGATGCGTCTCTTTAAATGCCCGAAACCCATCAATTTCACCTCTGTTTTTTCCATCTCGGGCCGTCACGATACGATAGCGGTTACCGACCCCTCTAAGATTGATCTCCCTTTGAGGATATTTTTTTCCTGAAAAAAAGTACTGCCCATCTTCACTTCGAAATAAGTCACTTTGATCCAATAATTTCTCAATTACTGGAAGAAGTGATGCATCTTTGGCATAGGGTTCATCGACATGAAGGGGTAATTCTGATGCTGCACAGATCAAATGGCTTTCACAAATGTCTGGATTGTAAGGATTCATAACAGCAGATTCTGGAGCTGCATCAATAAAATGATTGGGATGCTGCATAAAATATTGATCCAGTGCATCCTGTCCTGCAATGAGTATTAACGCAGCAGTCTGTCCTTTTCTTCCCACACGTCCACTTCGTTGAAGGGAGGATGTGATTGTTCCAGGATAACCTGCCAGTATGCACAGATCTAAATCCCCAATATCGATACCCAATTCAAGGGCGCTGGTTGAAATAACGGCAAGGAGATCACCAGTTGCTAATTTTTTTTCAATGATCCGACGTTCTTCTGGCAAAAAACCTGCCCTGTATGCGCTGATTTTTTTAGCAATCGATTTGGATTGCTGCCCTGCCCACATGGAAATCAATTCTGTCATTTTACGAGATTGGGTATAGATGATGGTTCGCAATCCACGATGAAGGGCGGCTTTTAACAACAGAATGGCTGTTTGAGCCGTACTTTGAATAGGATCAATAAAAACAACATGACGGCTCCCCTGTGGCGCTCCGGACTCCTCCAGTACGCCTTGAACGTTTAGCCCTGTCAATCCTTCGGATAATTGAGCGGGGTTTGCGACAGTGGCTGAGCAAAAAATATATGTCGGATGGGCTCCATAGTAAGCACAAATACGTTTTAATCGACGAAACACCTGAGCCATATGAGACCCCATCACACCGCGATAGGTATGAACTTCATCCACAACAATAAATTCAATTCCGGAAAAAAAGGTGGCCCATCGATCATGATAGGGCAACAATGACAGATGAAGCATTTCTGGATTGGTTATCAACACATTGGGAGGATTGTTTCTAATCTTTTTGCGTTGGTATTGAGTGGTGTCCCCGTCGTATATTTGGGCTGAAACCAGAGTATCAGGCAATTTCTCTGCCAATTGCTTAAAACTTTTGAGTTGATCCTGTGCCAGTGCTTTTAAAGGAAATAAATACAGGGCCCGCACATGAGGCACATCCTTGACTTTTTCAAGAACGGGAAGGTTATAAATCAGTGTTTTTCCGCTAGCTGTCGGTGTTGCGCAAACCACATGATGGCCTGCCCGGATATGATTGATTGCTTGTGCCTGATGCGAAAAAAGCTGTGTAATTCCCGCTTGAGTCAATATGTTTTGAATATCGGATGATAATGGACGTTTGAGTGAAGAATAGGATGCCGTCTTCTGAGGCATTACGGTATGATAAACCACCTGGTCGGTAAACCGCTCAGAAGCAAGCAACGCTTGAATATATTCATTGATATCGGGTATCATTCATTATTTTTTGTCGTCAAATCCATGTTAAAATTAGTCTGAAAATTGAGATGAATTTTGAAAATTAAAAGAAATAAATCTATCACTTTTTTTTATATTTATCAATTTATTAAAATAAATAAACATTCATGAGCATTTAAAGTATGCTTCCCCCCAATGTCAAGACAATTTTTGATGAAAAATAAGCTCTAATTTTTTCTATTTATCCTTTCTGAACAATTTTCATTTATTTATATCCCAGAACAATTTTTATTACATT
>PEAL01000236.1 GCA_002753725.1 Deltaproteobacteria bacterium | reverse complement strand
AAAAGAATAGTTCCCCTTGGGTATTTTTTTATTACACGAGGGGAATTTGTTTATTTTTTTTATGAGTATAACGATATGAACGTTTCTAAGCTAAGATTCATTTTTTTTATTTTTTTTTTTATCGCAAACCATTCTTCATGCCTACCACCATCGACGTCGTGTCAATCACCATCAATACCTTCTTCTCAACAAAAACGTGATCATTCTAATGATAGCTGCTTAAAAAAAGTATATAAAATACCAGAATGGTTTATTGAAAAACCTCAAATACCCGAGGTTAACCTTGTTTATGCTTATTGCTCACAATATTTTAATAAAGTCACTGAAAAGAAAAAAATTCTCTTAAGTGCAGCTGAAAATATTGCAAAATCTAAAAATGTCAGTTTATCAATATTACAAAAGGGAACATTGCAAACGGGCAAATATATTAGCAAAACTGAAATATTGGAGTCTGATGTATTTATTGATAAAGAAACCTTGGAAGACAATTACACAATTATCAACCAATTCCCAATTGGGACAGGTATTTTAGCTTTAGTGGCTGAAACGGCTCAGTTAAGAAATGTAAAACTGTATCCAATTAAGAATGCGTTGAAAACTTTAGAGGTATGTTCTCCACCAAAATGGGTTACTGTCCTACCCTCTCAAAAGGGATTTATCTTTGGTGTTGGTAGTGCGCAGGATCATTCATCCCCTGAAAAGGCCTGGAAAGCAGCAGAAAAAGATGCACGAGCCAATATCGCTTTACAACAAAATGCTGCTCTGCAATATAAAAATAATGCTTTTCAGACATCAATGTTGGAATGGTTGACAACACATCATCAAATTAGCGCGAGTATGATGTTAACGAATGTATCAATTATCAAACATGGCTTTTGTCAACCCTATAGAACTTATTATGCATTAGCCCGTATGAAAGTGGCGGATGATATATGAAATTAGTGTCTGGCCGAAAATTAAAAATAAATAGGCATCCTTCATTTCCCATTTAACAATGATGGAAATATGTCAAATCATTCAAATCCGTTTATTTCAAAAAAAATATCATAATATCATCAAAGGTATAAATAACAAATTGACAGAATGCTATTGAATTTGTAAAATAATCTGATTTTTTGTATTGAAAATCATATTGCATTATCCATCGACGTCTTAATTTTGAATCTATATATATTCTGAAGACAGTAAGGAGAAAACATGAAGGGCTTCAAGTGCTTGTATGGGTTGTTATTTTATTTCATATGTATGATTTCCGGCTATGCCTGGGCCAACGATGCACCCAATATTTTTGTGCCGTCGCTGGCAAATCACATTGTTGCTGGCGGACATCATTCCATGGCGGTAGATGAAAATGGCCGCCTATGGGCCTGGGGAAGTAATGGTTCCGGAAGACTGGGCAATACTGATGCCGGATCCAAAGTTTCCATTCCAATACCGGTTAATACCACCAGTGGTGAAGGGCAACTGACAGACATTATATCTGTTGCTGCCGGATTTTCTCATTCTATTGCACTCCTCAAAAATGGAAAGGTTTTGGCCTGGGGGAGCAACAACACGGGCCAGTTGGGGAATGAAAGCATTCTCGTAGAATCATATCTGCCTGTCTATGTTACCCTGCAGGAATCCGAAACGTATTTGACAGATATTATTGCAGTTGCTGCCGGAAAACAGCATTCCGTTGCCTTAAGATCTGATGGTACGGTCTGGGCATGGGGTGAAAACACTCTTGGGCAACTGGGCAACAATACTCTGTTGAATAAAAAAATCCCTGTTCAGGTTACCGGCCCTTCAGGAATCGGTGCATTGACTGACGTTGTGGCTATTTCAGCAGGCGGTTATCATACATTGGCACTTCAATCTGATGGGTCTGTCTGGGCATGGGGAAACAATGCTGAAGGACAACTGGGAATCGGCTCAGATGTTGCCTATAAAAAATTACCTGCTCAGATCACATCCCTTTCTCAAATCACCCGAATCAGTGCAGGAAATGCTCACAGCCTTGCCCGAAAATCAAATGGCACCGTTTGGGCCTGGGGGAAAAATTCTGATGGTCAACTCGGATATTTTACGGGAACTGCTTTTAGTCGAACGCCTCAACAGGTCAAAGCGTCCGATGGCATTGGCAATCTAATCAATATTGTTGATGTGGCTGCTGGACTTGCGCACAGTCTTGCCTTGAAAGATGATGGTACTGTCATGGCCTGGGGCAATAATGCCGATGGCCGTCTGGGAAATGGGACTGAAACATCGTCTACATTACCCGTATCTGTTAAATCAACAAATGGCATAAATCTTCTTCAAAATGTAATGGCCATTCGAGCGGGAGAGTCTCATTCTCTGGCTTTACTCAAAAATGGACAGGTAATGGCCTGGGGCGGTAATAATGACGGACAATTGGGCGACATGAGCGGAACATCCCGATTGTTTCCAGTTTATGTTCGGGGATCCAATCAGGAAGAAACCCTTCAGTTAGGACTGCAATATGTCGTACTGCATATCAATGAAGACCAGTCAACGGATGTCGTTCATTTGATCATAAGAGATATCAATGGAGAAAACATTACACTGTCTGCATTATCATCCAATGAGACGTTGTTTAGCCTTCAACATCTTGAATTCAATAATAATAATTCTCCTTTTAATATTCCTGTACCCTCTGAGGAAAGTATATCTGTGACATTCACGTACACACCTGAACCCAATATGCACGGTTCAGGTGTTGTTAGTATCATTGCGGAGGATCCACTGGGAGCCAGAGATATCGCGCGACTACAGATTGTCGTTTCACCAATCAATGATAAACCTGCTATATCGACAATTGATACGGTCTATATCGATGAAGACACTTCATCGGGATTGATCTCATTCATGGTTCAGGATATTGATGGCGATAATTTGACCGTATCAGGACGATCGTTTGATACAACATTGATTCCGACATCCGGGCTAAAAATTTTTGGTGATGCCAATAACCGCAGCATTCAAATTACACCATCACCGAATAAATATGGGTCAACACTGATATCATTAACCGTCAGTGACCCATCAGGCCTTTCCAGTCAGACCAATTTTTATGTTCAAGTACGTTCCATCAATGATTTGCCTGAAATGACAATTTGGCCAAGAATTGCTCAGGTTGCCAGTGGTTATCATCACACGATTGCCATAAAAAATGACTGGACCGTTTGGAGCTGGGGGTCTAATTTATCTGGACAACTGGGCGATCAGAGCAAGGATTCAAAAAATTTGCCCGTTCAGGTCAAAGGCCCTGGGGGAATGGGATGGTTAACAGACATTCATGCTGTCGCTGCTGGCAGTCAACATAGTCTCGCTTTATCTGGAGATGGTCACGTCCTGGCCTGGGGGAATAACACTTACGGTCAGTTGGGAAATACCACCGTTGAAACATCCCTCACGCCGGTCTATGTTTTGAACGATCAAAATGAACCCTTTGACAACGTCATAGCCATTGCCTGTGGTGCCAATCATTCTTTATTAATCAATGAAGAAAATCAGCTCTGGGCCTGGGGTAAAAATGAAAATGGCCAATTGGGTGATAATACAATCAATAATCGTAATCGTCCGGTGCGTATTTTCTTGCCTCTGGAATATCGAATCTTGCAAATATCAGCAGGCGACTCTCACAGCGTGGCTTTACTTGACAATGGGCAGGTCTGGTCCTGGGGTGACAATGCTTCCGGCCAGTTGGGTATCGGCAGCATTAATCCTTCATTCATTCCAGTACGTGTTTTGCAAGCGAATTCTACGAATCCTCTTGGAAGTATTGTTTCTATTGCAGCGGGTGCATTTCATTCTCTGGCATTATCCAATGATGGTTTCATCTGGTCTTTCGGACTCAATCAAAACGGTCAATTGGGCAATGGCGGCCCGATTCAAACAACATCTCCCTTGAAAGTTCAGCTCCCTGTTGAGGGTACAGCTTTGGCCAATATAGGTAAAATTGCTGCAGGAACGGATCACTCTTTGGGTATTCAAAACAATGGCACACTCTGGGCCTGGGGAAAAAATGATGGCGGACAGTTGGGAAACTCTACAAAAGTAAATACTTACTATCCTATAAAAGTGACGATGCCATCGGGGCTATCCCGTATTCTGGCGCTGGATGCAGGGAAAACACATACGATTGCCCATACGATAAACGGTGATGTCTGGGCCTGGGGAAATAACTATTCTTTTCAATTGGGTACAGGCAATACCAGTCAAAGTCTTGTTCCCAAACAAACATTATCACCACCAAATGGTTTACAACCCTTTATGCCCGGTATTATCCCACTCGAGTTCTACACCTCTGATGGAAAACCTTCCCGGCCGATCCAGTTAACACTGTATGATTTGGAAACATCTGCAAGCAGTCTTGTTTTGACAGCACTTTCTCAAGGACTTCTCATTCTTCCTCAAGAAAATGTCACCATTCAAGGCACCAGCGTAAACCGCCAGATTATTTTAACCCCCCTTCAAGACAAAACAGGTAAAGTACCTGTCATTGTGACTGTTTTTGATACCGACGATGAAGTTTCTAAACAGTTGACATTAGGGGTCAACCGGTTCAGTCTTGCACCGGTGATATCTCAAATTTCAGATCAGATAATGGATGAAGATCAACCCCTGTCAGACCTGAATTTTACCATCAATGATCCAGATACACCGATTGAAGAATTGACCCTTCAGGTGACATCCAGTAATATCGCACTCATTCCCAATCATCCAGAGGCACTTACCATAACCGGAGAAAATTCTGAAAAAACACTTCATATTGTCCCGCAACCGGATCAATTTGGTGAAACCTTTATTGTCATTCGTGTCAGTGATGGCATCAATGATATTAAGTCAACATTTAAAGTTACAGTCCAACCGGTAAACGATCCGCCTGAAATTTCCGATATTGACGACCAGGAAATGTTACCCGGGGTATTCAGTAAATCCATCGGCTTTACCATTTTTGATCTGGAAACGGAACCCCAACATTTAACCGTATGGGCCATTTCTTCAAACAGTGAGATTGTTCCCAATGACACCCTTCATTTATCATTCATCGGGACAGGTTCTCAAAGAACTCTTGTCATTTCACCATCAAGAGATAACGCAGGAGAGCTGATCATTTCAGTCTTTGTGCGTGACGGCACAGATACCCGTTCAGTAAACTTCAACCTTCGCGTGAATGGAAATAAGCAAAACCCTCAAATATCACATATTGATAACCAAACAATTCAGGAAGATACAAGCGTTACGGTGGTGTTTACAGTCACAGATGCCGATTCTGGCGCCGATTCATTGACAATCAGTGTCTATTCATCAAATGCTTATGTTGTACCCAACAAAACAGAAAACCTTCAACTCAAAGGGACAGGAATAAATCGGTCCCTGACAGTCATCCCTAAAATCAATGAATATGGTTCCGCCAATATTACCATTACTGCCGAAGATCCAGATCACCTCTACGCGCAGGTTTCCTTTTTGGTAACGGTTAACAATATCAATGATGCACCAGTCATTTCAGAAATTTCCGATCAAACCATCAAAGAAAATACGTCTACACCGGCTCTTACCTTTATCATCGATGATGCTGAAACGGCAGCCAGTGATCTTTCTTTGACCATTTCATCCAGTAATACATTACTTGTCCCTGAAGATAGCAGCCATTTATATGTCATAGGCCAGGACGCCGACCGATCGATAACTGTGACACCCATAAAAGGTGCCACCGGGATAAGTACGATTCGTATCCAGGTATCCGATGGTGACCTGAGCGTTTGGGAATCCTTTGTTTTAAAAGTTGACCCTGAAAATTTTCCTCCGGAAATATCAGACATTCCTGATCAACACACCACTGTGGATACACCGTTTCAACTTGAATTTAGTATCGGGGATGAGGAAATGTCCGCTCATTTACTTGCTTTGACCGTTCAATCTTCGAATGAATTATTGGTGCCCAACGACACTGAACATCTATCATTGGGTGGAATATATGAAGAAAGACTTTTGACCATTACGCCATTAACAGGGAAAGCAGGTCAGGTAACCATTACATTGACTGTCACGGATGATCGTTCGACGACAGAACGGTCATTTATTCTGCTTGTCAATCATCCGCCTGAAATTTCATCCATTGCCAATCAAATCACGAGTGAAGACATTAAAACGCTTCCCTTACCCTTTGTTATTCATGACACTGAAACCAAAGCGGAATTGCTTGTCGTTACAGCGCAATCAGATAATCCAGATGTGATTCCCAACACTGAAAGCCATATCATTCTGGGCGGTATTGATCAAAACCGCTATATACGGATTCTACCAGCAGCCAATAAATTTGGGATGGCAACCATCATTGTTCAAGTTTTTGATGGGTATTCTTCGTCAAGCACACCGTTTACAATAACAGTTGATCCGGTGAATGATCCACCGTTTATCGCTGCTATCAATAAAATTGTAACCGATGAAGATATTCCGCCATCACCTATTTCCGTGAGCATTGGAGATATTGAAACTCAGGCTGATAATCTACTGGTTTCTGTACTATCGGATAATACAAGTCTTCTTCCTTCAACACATATCTATGTGACAACAGCATCTGCCATTCGCTATCTGAGCCTGACACCAACCGCAAATACTTATGGCAATGCAAACATTACCGTTACAGTTACTGACCCGGAAGGCTTGACCGCATCACAACAATTCTTGTTTCAGGTGATGTCTGTCAATGATGTTCCCATGCCTGTTGATCGAATATACACAACACGTGTAAATGTCCCGATCACCGACTATTTTCAGGCTGAAGATATGGATGGAGACACACTGACATACACACTCAAAGTCTTGCCCTCAAAAGGTTCATTAACCGTATTGAATTCATATACCGGAGCATTTGTTTATCAGCCAGGGCAAGAACAATGGGGGGCTGATTCTTTTACCTTTGTTGCTTATGATGGCGTTGACATTTCTGCTGAAGGCACAATCTCTATTCATATACAGGATATTTTTCCACCACAGATTACCCTTAAAGGCTTGAATCCAGATTATCTCATGCTCGGTCAAGTGTTTGTGGAAAAAGGCTGGACAGCATATGACAATGCAGATGGTGTTCTTAGCTCTCAGGTTGAAACGTTCGGGCTTGTCAATTCCGATGTCTTGGGGACGTATTACATTCTTTACAGAGTAAAGGATCAAAATGGCAATGTTGGCCAGATCATCCGTGAAGTGGTGGTGATTGAAAATGCTGGACGACTTCAGGGCATGGTTGAGAACATACCCTTTGATCTTATTCCTGACCCGGAAAAAGACATCAACGTTCAACTGTTAGATGCCATTTCACAAAAAGTTTTACGGGAAACATTTGTTACAATGGATAATTTAACCGCCCGTTTTTCTTTTGAGACGTTGCCATTTCAAAGCTATATTATCAGGCTAATCATTAAAGATGACACCACTGATGAACCACCTGCCTATGTAACGCAAACCCTTGACCAGCATTTTCTGTTTCAAACCGATAACCAGCAGATAACCCTTGGTGTGCCCGAATTAACTCTACTGGCAAATAGTTATAAACTTGAAATAGAACTGGGGGGAACATATCGCTCCTATGACACGTATCACTATTTGCTGATTGATTACCAGACCGGAAAAACGGTGCGCGAGGGTGAAAATGATAAAACTCAGTTCACTGAATACCTGGAAAACGGGAATTACCGATTGTTAATTTTGGCAAAAGCGTATGCCCCCTTTGAATATAGGGATGAATGGGGCAACAGATTTATCCAGATGAATCAAAACATATCCCTCATCGATAATGATGCGATGACACTTTCTGATGATCCAAATTTTAATCCCAATGATGCGCGTGTGGATGTTTCTCACACATTGGCCGATCCTGACCAGGGTGATGCTGAGAATGGATTTTATTTATGGTTTATGCGACGTGATTTTAACTCTGATGATGATTTCAGGGTTACTCTTTTAACGAGTTCTGGAGAAATTTCCCTGGATGAAAATGTATGGAGTGGCGCTGACATGGTGGATAATCAGCCATATGTCTATACATGGACAACCGCTTCAAATTTATATTATTCTGTTAAGGAAGATGATCCGCATATGGATGATAAAACCTATACGGTCATGTTTTATTTTTATCGAGGATCCGAGCGTATTCAAAACTATTCGGTTCAATACATTTTACGATCTCCAAATTC
>PEAL01000235.1 GCA_002753725.1 Deltaproteobacteria bacterium | reverse complement strand
ATTATTGGAAAGAATAAAGATCTCATGACTTTATTTTTACATTTAAACGAAACTCTAAATAAAAAACTTAAGGTATCTTAAAATGCAGGTTTTTATGGTAAGGACTTTTGGGACAGGGCACTAGTTAGAAAAAAAATAAAAAAAATGTATTTTCAAAGATCATTAAATTTTGATAAAAGTGTTAACTGGATAATGAAGGATGCCAATAATTGATTTTTAATAAAACACATAGCACGAATCTTTAGATCAAAATTTCAACCTCCAAAAACCTGGCCTAAAAAGCAAGATAAGTCAGGTGCTATAACTTCCAGAACTTATTTTTTTTGCACTGAGCTTTTTGCTGACGAACGATTATGTTTCATTTGAAAGGAAAGAAATTATGTTTGAAAAAGAAATCAACACGTTTAAAAATGTTCTTGCTTCTGAAACGAATTTTTCAAAAATTTGGGATTATTTTATGACAAATTTGGGCGAAAATCCTGCCTTTCTAAGACATGGAAAAAAGGCAAAACATCCCATGGTGAAAAAGTTGTTATCCATTGCAGGAAAAAAAATGTTTGCAGGTCAGGAGTTCAAAATCACCAACCTGATGCTTCAAAAAGTAAAAAATACAAAAATGGTTCATGGGCCTTTTTTTATTAACAATAAAATTGGACTGGTTGTTTATTGTGATGATATCAACATGGGATTAATTGCCATATCCAGTGGACATGATCGGGCAGAATTCTATCGAATTACCAGCCAGATGCTCAATAAAGATGATATTAATAACAGTTCACTTCCTGAAGGTGTAACCTTCATACCCAAAACCCCCAAAACAATGCAATAAAGAATCTATACAATGAAACATTCAAAAAACTCAGCGCGTCGCATTATCTTTTATATGGGATTTGGTATTGAAAAAGATGGTCATCGCGGTATTTGCGGACCCGAAAAACGGTTTTTACAAACTTGCCAGATACTGGATTCAACCACTATTTTACCCATTGTGATTTATCCCTATTTTGGCCGTTTATTCCCAGACTTCGAGCAGTTACACCATAAGCAACAAATCATCTTGATAGAATATGCGCCTAAAAATCGATGGGATTATGTTGGCATTCTGTATAAAACGATCAAACGTTTTTCACCCTATGCCATTCATTGTCAAGGTCCGAATTTGTTTGATACCATTGCAGTTGTTTTAGGAAAATGGCTGAGAATAAACGTTATTATTACCCGACCGGTAAATATCTCTCAAGATCATTTGAGTACTTTTAAAAAAATAGCATTTAAGGTAATGGATCAGATGGTTATCCGTCATGCCAATCATCTGGTAGCCATTTCTGATACTCATGAAAGACAATGGCTAAAAGAATTGATGCCTCTATCTTCCAGACCTTCTTCCAGTAAAATGCAAGTGATTTACAATGGTATTCATTTAAATACTTATACCGTGCCTTTGAATCGGCCTGAGCCCTATCCAGTGATATTTACAATTTGTGCCCAATTAACGCCGGTCAAAGGACACAAATTATTGATCAGAGGGGTCCATCAATTGCACAAAGCCGGGTATCAACTTTGCTTGAATATCCTGGGTGATGGTCCGTTGAAATTAGAATTGGAATCCCTTGTAAATGCTTTGAATATCTCATCCATTGTTTATTTTCATGGTCATGTATCGAACGTTGCATCGGTTCTGAAAAAAACACATGTTGTTGTATTGCCATCATTGAGAGAGGGGGTATCCCTTGCTTTGCTCGAAGGTCTAGCAACAGGTTGTCCCCTCATCGCATCGCGCGTGGGGGCCAGCCATGAATTGATTGATAATGGAAAAAATGGATTTCTCATTAAGAAAAATAATTCTTTAGAGCTGTTTTTAGCCATGAAATGGTTTCTGGATTATCCATCGACCATTCGGACAATGGGTGAGAAATCCCGCCTGAAATCACAAAAATTTGACATCTATCGAATGGTGAATGACTATCGGAAATTATACCTGTTGTCCTGACAAACAGTTGTGAATATAAATTTAAACCGTTAAGGAACTAAAATTTATGAAAATTCTCGTTTGCGTCAAGCAGGTTCCAGATCAAACACGACCGGTTTGTGTTAATGATACCCGTGTTGATTTACCCGAAGTACTCTCCTGGAAAATGAATCGTTTTGATGAATTTGCTGTTGAAGCAGCAATACAAATTAAAGAAAGCATTCCTGGCACAACGGTAGATAGTGTTACCATAGGCCCAGAACGTACACAAACTGTTGTTCGTCGTTCCCTGGGAATGGGTGCGGACAACGGTTGGATAATTCATGTTTCTCCCCATGAGGGGCTGACACCACGCATCATTGCACAAATCATTTGCCATGAACTTGGAAATAATCATTACGATTTAATTCTGACAGGTTTTATGTCCGAAGATAACATGAATGCCCAAACCGGACAAATGATTGCAGCACAATTAAATGTGCCCTCAGTATCCGGTGTGATCCAATTGACTGTCAATGGTGATCAACAAGCAATCACGGTCGTTCGGGAGATGGGCGGCGGCATGCGAGAAGAACTGTTGGTGCAACTTCCGGCGGTTTTATGTGTTCAGTCAGGTATCAATCAACCCAGATATCCAAGGCTATCCGCCATGCTCAAGGCAGCATCACGTCCCTTGCGGTGTATTGAATCCAGTACAGATGGGATCTTTTGTCAAGATCAGATGATCAGTCAAATTCAATTGCCTAAAAATATTCGAGATGCTCATTTTCTTGAAGGTTCTGTGCAGGAACAAGCCAATGCCCTTTCAACCCTTTTAAAAGAGAAAGGTTTCCTGTGAATCATAGCGTAACAAAAAATATTCTTGTTATTACCGAGTTTAGAGATAAAGTCCTACTTCCCATCAGTCTGGAGCTGATCGCCTGTGCGCATCAAATAGAAAAATTGACCTCATCACACACCACGGCGCTAGTTTTAGGAAGGCCTGATGAATCCATTCTTCAAAAAATTTCACAAACAGGCACGGATGTTTTGGCGCTTCACATCGATGGATGGCGCCATATAGATGCTTTATCCGCTCGAAAAGCCATCACTTGTGCGCTTTCACACAGTCCAGATATTGTCATTGCAGGCAATACACCTTTGGGTATAGAAATTATCCCCGGTCTTTCCATTGAAATGAATGCATCATGTATCTCTGGTGTTTGTGATGTAAATATCACCCCTGATGAAAAACTTGTCTTTAACCGCAACATCTGGGGAGGAAAATTGACTGCATCTGTGATATCAAATCAAGATAAAGTGATGCTTACTGTTCAACCGGGTTCCTTTCACCGCATTCCAGAATGTGGGAAGCCCCTCGGTCATATCAGGCGTGAAAATATTTCCGTTGAAAAGGTTGGATCCTTTCTGAAATCAAGGGCTTTCCCATCAAAAGAAACAGAATCTTCTTTTGATGATGCTGATGTTATTGTCGCTGCCGGCCGTGGTATTCAAGCGCCTGAAAATTTGAAAAAAATCGAAGCCTTTTCAAAGCGTTTCAACCGTTCAGCAGTGGCGGGATCACGACCGCTCATCGATGCCGGATGGCTTCCCTATCGGTGTCAGGTTGGGATCACCGGAAAAACAGTATCCCCAAACCTATATATTGCCTGTGGGATATCAGGATCATCTCAACATGTTTATGGTATGGCTGGATCTGATTTTATTGTTTCGATCAATTCTGATCCCAATGCTGCCATATTTCAAATTTCAGATGTTTGTATTGTTTCAGATGTCATAGCGTTTATAGATACTTTTATTCATTTGGAGGAAGCATGATTATTGATTGTCATTTTCACTTTGATCCCAGAATGTTAAGCATTGAACAATTGATTCAAAAAATGGATCAGTCTCAGATTGATAAAATAGCACTGATCCCCCCACTAACTGATCCAATACCGGATCTCCCGAAAATTTTGCTCGAATTGTTGCAATGGCTGCTGAAAAGAAAAACTTTTAGACCGTTGGGGCGTCTGCTTTGCAGCAATTTCACAAAACAGGGTGATATTCAAATTCTGTTAAAATCCTATCCCATCTACAAGGAACCGGATAATGCAACACTATTTGATACCATCGATCGTTTTCCAGACCGATTTTTAGGATGGATATTGATTCATCCTAAAAGTCAACAAGATTCTATTGCAGAGGTGCATCGATGGATCGATCATCCCAATTGTGTGGGCATAAAAGCCCATCCGTTTTGGCATCAATATGCCCCTGCCGAATTGATACCGGTTGCTGAAATAGCTTCTGCAAAAGGCAAACCCATGCTCATCCATTTGGGGTTTGATGATCATGGTGATTATCAACGGCTGGTTCAGACTGTCCCAGAATTAAAATTGATTCTTGCTCATGCGGCTTTTCCTGAATACAAAGACCAGTGGAAAAGCATCCGCTCGCTGCCCAATGTATTTGTGGATATCTCTCAAACGGCTTATGTTAATATACAGACCATTGCCGAAGTGATTAATTATTTGGGACCAGAAAAATGTTTATATGGCAGCGATGGCCCTTATGGTTCTGAAGGTCAGGATGGTTTATTTGATTTTGATGTGATCTTAAAACAAATTAAACAGACTTTCCCGGATTTGTCTGTTCAAGAGGCGATCATGGGGAAAAATTTTCAGCGTTTAATAGGGATGGCTTAGATGTTATTCTTCAAGGTCTTTGCTTGATTTTTATAAAACCGCATGATTTCTTTATTCTTTTTAAATAAAAGCATCTGGTCTTCATAATAACGACACGTTTCTGAAAAAAAAGATGCATAGAAATTCATATCTTTTATTACAAGCGGAATGCCAGAAAGGACTTCAAAACGCAATAAAACACTGGCTTTGTTAAGGAGAACAAAGTCAATATGATCATATTGAAGAACATTTTGACAAAGACCCAATAACTCCAATTGATCATCAAAAGATGCAGGCGGGGTTAACCACATGGCAATATCGATATCCGAGTCTGATCTGTGGAGTCGGCCTAATTTTGCAGACCCAAAAACAAAAGCAAAATCAACCTTTTGATGATCTGTGAGCTTTTGTTTGAGAGCTTCATAATCAAAGGTTCTCAATGGCGAGGATTTCATTTTTATACTTTTCAAAATCACTTAGTTTTTGAGTGATAATGCTATACAATATGCCATTATCCAGGGTATCATAGTTGTGAACAAGAAAATTTCTAAATCGAATCATCTTTTTGTAGACGCTTGTATCCTGAATATATCCATATGTTTTGAGTGATTCAATGGCATCTGAAGATACTTGATGAGGCGTGTCTCCCTTAATGGCAATGATCCGGTTTGCAATATCAATCATGATCTCAACCAAGATTTGCAATGATCGTTCAACGATTTTTTGCATCCCCCAGTCTGTTTGAAATTGATCAAACGTAACAGGCAAATACGCTTTTAGATGTTTCAATGTGTCATCAAATACTTCCAGCTTTTTTCCAATAACACCATTAATCATAAGAATCACCCATATTTTTATTATCGCTTTCTGCGCCGAGATGTGGCATCTTCATTTTTTTGAACAACCATACTTTTTTCTTCTGCATTATTAACAATTTTGCTGTATTCCTGAATGGTTACATTGTTTGCATCTTCGCTCAGAATCAAGCTGGCTTCAGGACCGTTGATGGTTGTTCCACGGGCAATGACTCCATGAATGAGAACTGAAAATTTACCTTTGTTGCGTCGGATTTCATAGCGAAGTTTTTTAATTTTATCTTCAAGCTCAACGATTTCTTCTTTAACAGCATCAATGCGGGAAAGTTTTTTAGGGTCATATTCATTGATTTGTTTTTGAATAGAGTCCCATTCTGTCAAAAATAGCTTTTTGCTTTCATTGGCAGAATTAATTTTTGATTCCATATTGAGCAATTTATCTTCAAAAATCTTGATTTCTTTTTTCTTTGTGGTTTGACGCAAAAGTGCCAAGCGTTTTTCTGCCCCAGGTTTTGCATCTTCAATACGATCAATCAGAATATTTAAGTCCTGCATTTGTTCGTCAATATCTTGAAGTTGATTTTTCAGGTTGATAATAGGCGCTTCAAGATCATTGAGTTCTTTATTGAGTTCAGCAAGATCCTTCTTCTGTTCGAGCAACATGAAAAGGCTGGTGCTATCCGTTCCAATGGTGAGTTGACATTCCGGTGAAGTATCAGATCCAACACTTCGGGCAATAATGCCTTTTGCTGCTGAAATATCTGATGCCATCACGCGGCCCTGTTCAATCACGCATTCACCACGGGTTTGAATATGGCTGTCCATAATTTCTTTTTCCACATACACGTTACCTTCCGCCTGAATATTGGCAGATTTGATAAATTTGGCACGCACCTGCCCTTTAGTATTGATCGTTGCACCAATAATGCCGCCTTTGACAGTGACATCACCACTGGATTCAATTTTCGCAGCCATGATTCCTTGAGCTGTGAGGCGTTGAGCAACAACAATAAAATTGCTTTCCACCATACCACGAACAGTTACAAGGCCATCATATTTAATATGACCGGTTTTCATATCAACATCACCATGAATGAACAGCTCGTTCTCAATGGATAATTGTCCTCGATTGGACAACTGCGGTAATCCACTCAGCTTGGCATATGCCTGGTTTCGATCAGAAGATACTTGAAGACCTTTGCCACACAAGATCATTTTTCGATCATATTTTCCCACTCGGGTAATCTTACCAAAAATATCTTTTCCATCCTGCCCCTGGGAGCCTGGAATACGTTCAGCAACGAGCTGACCGGCCAAAACATGCGGCATTTCTCCACGATCTTTAAAATCCATAGCCCCATCTTCTTTTTCTGTGCCTGTTTTTCTTTCAAGTTCAAAATGATAGACAATTTCATCATCTTTGGGCTGTATGGCTGGCTCTCCCTTTGCCACGAGAAAAGGCTGTTTATGCAAATCCGGTGTATTGATATATGAGAGAATTTCTTCATCCGAAATAATACCTACTTTGATATCGCGTTGAGCAAGCAATGATTTGATATCGTCAACCGTGGTTGATGGCCTCAAGTAGTGTTTGACAAATATAGAGCCTTCCATTCTATCCTGAGATACACGTATCATTGGATAGCTATATCGTTTAGGCTTTTGTGGCTGTTCAGGTTCAGGTTCGGGTTCAGGTTCAGGTTCAGGTTCAGGTTCAGGTTCGGGTTCAGGTTCAGGTTCAATATTTTCTTCAAAAGGAGTATCAGGAACGGTTGTTTTAGAGACACGAATATCAGCTTCAACAGATTCTGATGCGGAAAGATTGTTCGATTCTTGACTATCATCAGATGATAATTCTGCTATTTGTTCGGTTTCCTCGGATATTTGATCAATATCCGATGGCGGCGCAGGAAGCAATGTCCGCCCATTGTTTCCTGCTAGCAATGCTTTAAGTTCCCGTTGACGATTTAAAATGGCCTTAAGCTGTTCTTGAGTTAGATCGCCAGCAGCAATGAGGATGTCGCCAAGCAATGTTATTTGCTTTTTTTGCTCAAACTCCCTAAGCTGTATTTCCAGTGCTTGATCAACAGATTCTTGTGAAATATATCCTTCTCGCACAGCAATCGTACCAAATTGAACATCTTCATCTTTTATTTCAAGTCTTTTTTGACGGGATAAAATGGCATCCCGATACGTTTCATCCAGAATTTCGGCATCAATCAATATATCGCCAATGAGTTTAACAGAACTTGATTCCTTAAAGATTTTGGACTGCCTTTTGAATGCAAGCTTTACTTGATCCAGGGTAACCAGTCCATTTTTGATAGCAATGGCAGCAAAATATTTTTCTTGATCTGAAATACCGATCAGCATATCCACGGGTGAGGACGTATCATCATCAGATTCCATTGCAGAAATATCTGATTTTTTTTCTTTTTGTTCTTTGGTCGATTGAATCTGCATATCCCGTTGCGTACTGAGGATGGCATCTCTTTGAGACAGGGTCAACTTTTCATTGTCAACCAGAATTTCACCCAACAACCGGATTTTTTTTTCTCTTTTAAAGGATCGCCATTGTTCTTTCAGGCATTCTTCAAGATCATCATTGGAAATAAAATTTTTTTCAATGGCAATTTGTCCAAACAACATGCTTTCTTTTTTATCATCCAACCGATTTTGTCGGGACATGATGGCCACTTTTTGTTCCGGCAGGATTTTGTCCCATTCCACAAGGATATCACCAATATAGCGGATAGAATAGGATCTTTTAAACAGACGGGCCTGAAACTGTAACGCT
>PEAL01000234.1 GCA_002753725.1 Deltaproteobacteria bacterium | reverse complement strand
TTTACAAGTCTGGGATCATCCATTACGTATGAAGAAGAAATCGCATGGTTACAAGAAGTTCCGGTAGCCGTCTCACCCAAGTATGCTCTGGATTTGGCTTGTGGCACCGGAAAATATACGCGATTGCTTGATGAAATGTATCATCCAGATATTATTTTTGGAGCTGATCTGTCCATGCCCATGCTTGAAAAAGCGTATGCTCAAAAAAAGCCGAATATGATTTTTATTCGATGTGATGCCAGCTCTTTACCATTCAAACCCCAGGTCTTCAGCCGTGTAAATTGCTTTGGCGCTTTGCATTTGTTTCCAGATCCCCGAAAAGCCTTGTCTGAACTTCGACGCATCATGGAACTATCTGCTTGTTTCACCTGTCTGACATCTCGACAAATGAAAGGTTGGAACGCATGGTTTCAGTCAGCTTTTTCATCACTGTTTTCATTTCACTTTTTTGATGATGCACACATTGAAAAAATTCTTGCGGAAAGTGGATATATCAATGTTCATGTGTTTGAACGGGCTATGGTTCTTTTGTTCTATGGGTATGCAGGCGTTTAATGTTATTAAATTTTGGTTCTTAACCTTATTTATCGATGTTTAGGAGGCGGGTATGTTGTTTTCAAAAAATATTCACATCATCCCTGCTGTTTTTATGTGTATACTGACATGTTCTTATTCATGGGCACAATCGAATGGAACGATTTCCGGAAGCGTTTACGAGGAGATCAGCAAAACACCCATTTCAAAAGCGTTTGTCGTCTGCTATGATTACGACACTGACGAAGCTGTTCAAGATGGTATTGGCATAACCCAGGATGATGGTTCCTATGTCATTGACATCCCCCCTGGCAATTATCGTATTCTCGTTGAGATTGATACTGACACAAGTATCAGCATGCTCATTCCTGAATATTTTGATGATGAAGTTCATGCGTATTATGCAAAAAAAATAACTGTTTCAACAGGCCAAACGATCAACCATATTGATTTTCCTCTTTCTGTCGGTGGTGTGATTGCAGGTACAGTCTATGATCAAAATCAAAATCCTATTATTCATGCTAAAATTGAAGCTTATGATGAAAATGGCGTTTTTAAAGGGTATGCACATTCCCTTGAAGACGGCAGTTATTATGTTCATGTACCCGGAGGTCAATATAAAATTCTTGCTTCCACAAAGGATCGTGACTATGTCAGCATTTTTTATCCAAATATTCCTATGGCTTACCTGTCTGATGCGAAAACAATAACAGTCAATGATGAACATGTTCACGGTGGCTATGATTTTTATCTGGTTAAAGGTGTGACTGTTCAAGGACTTGTTACCAATTTGAACCAGGAGCCGTTATCCGCCATGCGATTATGGGCATTGCAGTTATTAACGTCAGGCATTGGGTATCAATATTATTCGGATGTTCAAGTTGATGGTCGATTTGTCATTCAGTTGCCACCAGGATACTACATTTTTTATGTTGAAGATTTGAAAAAAGAATATATGGATCAATTCTACATGAATGCTTATGATATTATGAATGCCACCCAGGCTTATGTTTCACACGAAACAGAATTACCAGCCATTGATTTTACAATGCTTCATTTTTCGGACATCATCGTCATGCTTCAATGTTTATCCGCACATCAAATGCCTGAACTTCATCTGAAACCGCTGGATATTAATGCGAATAACAGGCTTGATATGGGGGATGTTTTAACTATTTTTCAATTAATGAGTTTGGATTGATATGATTCAACTTTATTTTACTATAGGCTTATTTATGTGGAGCATGATGAGTGGTCTTGGCCCATCTGCTATTGCCGATGAAATGATTCCACGAAAGTTATTGATCGCTTACCAATCGGATAAAGGACAAACTGAACAGATCAATGACTATTTCGAAGTCTGTCAAACCATCACAGATTATTATGGACTCTTGTCTGATTATCTGGATGTTAACACCCAACCTTTTCCAAATGATCAACATATGTCTGATTATCGAGCCATTATTACGGCCTTTAATTCACCGGAAATGAAAAACGGCACGTCCTGGCTGAAATGGCTAAAACATCAGTGTGATCAAGGAAAAAGACTGATTATTCTAGGCCCATTAAGTGGTAAAGATCCCAATAAACCCTCTCAAGAATATCATCAATTGGTTAAATCAATTTATGCCTATATCGGTCTTCGATACGACGGCCTGTTTTTATCTCATCAAGGTCGAATCCGTTATCAATTTAAAGATACCACCCGCGTTGAATTTGAAAGAAAATATCCTATATTTCCAAAAACTTATGAAAAGTTTGCGGTAATAGATAAACAAACGAATGTCTGGTTGTCCATTGTACGAAAAGATCTGCCGGATTCTGAAAGTGCTGTGGTCACAACCTGTCCAACAGGTGGTTTTATTAAAGGTACAGAAATTTTTTGGATGGACCCTATTTCATATAAGCGCAAATGGTATGTAAATCCATTCCTGTTTTTTGAAGAAACCCTGGCACTTCAGGGCCTTCCCCGCGTTGATCCAACCACCTTGAATGGGCGACGTGTTGCCTTTTCTCACATCGATGGGGATGCTTTCAGCGGGCCTTCTCGAATCAATTCAAAAAAAACGTGTGCTGAGGTCATCCGAGATGAAGTATTAAAAAAATACACTTATCCTGTAACAGTATCGGTTATTGTGGGAGAAATATCTCCTGATGCAATCGGCAATGACCGACTCGTGGACATTGCAAAAAGCATTTTCGCTCTTCCCAATATTGAACCTGCTTCACACGCCTATTCGCATCCTTTTTTTTGGAATGAGCATTCGACAGTCAAAGACGCTTATCAAAATCAATATGGCATTCTGATTCCTGGTTACACCCATGATCCTGAAAAAGAAATTGTTTATTCCATCAATTATATTTCCGATCATCTGTCGCCAAAAGGAAAACCCTGTAATATCATGTTTTGGACAGGTGCTTGTGATCCCACAGAAAGAGAGTTGACCTACTGTAGCATCAATCATTTTTTCAATATGAACGGTGGTGATACTGTTTTTGATGATGCCAATGATTCCTATACCGCTGTTGCTCCTTTGTATCGAAAAGTGAAATCAACCTATCAAGTGCATTGTGGCCAGGCCAATGAAAACATTCTCACCAATCTTTGGGAAGGCCCTTTTTACGGCTATCGTGAAATCATTAAAACAATGAAAAATACCGATTTTCCCAGACGACTAAAACCCATTGATATCTATTATCATTTTTATAGTGGAGAACATGAAGCGTCATTAAAAGCCTTACAATCTGTGTATGACTGGGTTCTTGATCAGGACATTGCATTGGTGTATACATCTGAATATATAAAAATGGTCAATGGATTTTTAACGGCAAAAATCAGCAGAAATGCACAGGGAGATTTTATTCTAACCGATTATGCCGATTGTCTGACAGTCCGATTTGACAATCCAGCAACTCTGCCTGATTTGAAAAAAAGTCAAAATGTACTTGGCTACAGAATTTTACCTCAAGGGCTTTATGTCGCATTAAAACCCAAAACAGACCAGGCGCGTGTTGCCTTTTTATCGCCTGGCAATGCTGACAGTCAGCCCATACCATTTATAGAAAACGCATCCGGTTGGGTTATGGATTTTCAAGTGAATGGTGACACGATCCAGTTAACCTGTAAACATTTTGGAAAAGGAACCTTCCGATTGAATGGACTGATGCCCGATCATTTATATACAATAAACAAAGGTTCTGCCAATGCCCAATCATTAAAAAGTGATGATCGTGGAATGCTTGATGGTGTATTTTCTATTTTTGATAAATGATCCTTTTTCTGATAAGAAGAAATTTTTGAAATAAAATTTTCTTGTAAAAAAGAATACCATACACTCAGCAAACCTGATGTTAAAATCAAACAAGCATAGAGGACAGATGGCAAACAATATTTATTTAACTGGATTTATGGGGTCAGGAAAAACAACCGTTGGAAAACAACTTTCTCAATGCCTTGATTGGCCGTTTGTGGATATGGATGCTGAACTGGTAACAATATTCAACATGCCCATTTCAGAAGTTTTCGAAAAACATGGTGAGTCAGCGTTTCGTAAAATGGAAACACAATTTATGGAAACACTGTCTTTAAAAAAACAGCATGTTGTTGCAACAGGTGGGGGCGTTCCGGTGGTGTTACAAAATCGGGCGTTAATGCGCTGCTCAGGATGGATCTTTTATCTTAATATTGATATCAACGACTGTAAAAAGCGTATGACAGACAAGGATATCGAATTGCGTCCTTTATGGAAAAATGAAGACAATGTTCGGTCTTTGTTTAAACAACGTCAGGCTGCTTATAATGATCATCATTTTCAAATCAATGTATCCGGTCAATCGCCTGAGACGATTGTCCAGACCATTATTAAACAATTAAAGGAGAATGGTTATGTCTAGTCGATTTGGCCAACTGTTTCAAATTTCAACTTTTGGAGAATCACATGGTTGTGGTGTGGGGGTTGTCATTGATGGCATGCCTGCAGGAATCGACCTGGATGTCGCCTGGATTCAAAAAGACCTGGATCGACGACGACCTGGAACATCCCAATGGGTGTCACAGAGAAAAGAAACCGATGAGGTTGAAATTCTTTCAGGGGTCGCTGAGGGCAAAACACTGGGGTCCCCCATTGCTTTACTGGTAAAAAACAAGGATGCACGATCAAAAGATTATTCCGATATTGCACATCTTTTTCGTCCCGGTCATGCCGATTATACCTATTTTAAAAAGTACGGCCTGAAACTTCAACCTGGCGGTGGACGATCTTCCGGTCGTGAGACGCTGGCACGTGTTGCAGCCGGAGCTGTTGCAAAGGCCTTACTGGCGCCATTGAACATCATTATTCAAGCGTATACTATTTCTATTGGCCATATCCGCGCAGAATATATTGATCCAGAGTTTGCAGAAACCCACCCATTGCGATGTGCAGATCCTGACATGGCGGATGAAATGCTGGCGTTGGTGGATGAGGTCAGAAAAGAAGGTGATTCTATTGGTGGTATTATACAACTGGTAGCCGACAACGTTCCTCCTGGTCTGGGTGAACCTGTTTTTCATAAATTGGATGCTATGCTGGCAATGGCCCTTGTCTCCATCGGAGCAGTAAAAGGAATAGAATTTGGGGCTGGATTCAAAGCGGCTGAAATGACAGGAAAAGAACATAATGATCCCATTACCCCGGGTGCTTTTGAATCCAATAATGCCGGCGGTATTTTGGGCGGCATTTCAAATGGCGATGATATTATTATCCAGTTGGCAATCAAGCCCACACCATCAATTTCTACGCCTCAGCCCACAATAGATATCAATGGCGACCCTGAAATGATCACAATAAAAGGAAGGCATGACCCTTGCATATGTAGTCGCATTTGTCCGGTGGCTGAGGCCATGACAGCCATTGTTTTGGCAGATGCCATTTTACTCAATCAACGGCAGTCCTTAACAATAACCTGTGGTTAAATAACTTTACCATTTGAAGTCCCTTGAGTGGAGTCCTAAAGCTTTAGCTTTGGGAGTTCTTAGCATTTCAATGCGTTGTTTTTCTGTGAGTCCCAAAGCTAAAGCTTTGGGACTCCACCAAGGGAACGTTATTAAATTTTGATTCCTTAACAATAACCTGTGGTTAAATATATTTTTGATACACGATCACAATATGGAGAATATCATGCGATTATCAATTATCAATGGTCCGAATCTTAACATGCTTGGACAAAGAGAACCTGGTATTTATGGAAATAAATCATTAAAAGAGATAGAAAAAGGGTTACTGGTACTGGGCGAAAAATATAAAATTGAACTGGATTTTTTTCAATCTAATATTGAAGGCGAGCTGGTGGATGCGATCCAGCAATCCGGTAATCGATGTGATGGTATTATTTTGAACGCAGCTGCTTACACACATACAAGTGTGGCTGTTCGAGATGCCATTGCAGCCATCCGCATTCCGGTTATAGAAGTACACCTTAGCAATCCCCATACCAGAGAGTATTTCAGGCACACCTCATTGATTGCAGATGTTTGCCGAGGCTCCATTGCCGGCTTTGGGGATGAATCTTATACCCTTGCATTGCTTTGGTTTGAAAGACAACGATGATCATTTCAAATAAAAAACCCATATTGCTCATTATTGATGATAATCACCTCAACGTAGAGACGCTTACCGACTATCTGGAAACAGAGTATCAAATATACAGTGCGCTCACCGGTCCGGATGCTCTTTCACTGGTAAACGATTGTCATCCGGATTTGATATTATTGGATATCATGATGCCTTTTATGGATGGTTTTGAAATTTGCCGGCGACTGAAAACAGATCCAGCCGTTGCAGATATTCCTGTTATTTTTATTACGGGTAAAGGTGATGAAGCTGATATTACTCAGGGGTTCAATATGGGCGCGATTGATTATATCACCAAGCCTTTTCATATGTCAGAGATCCGAACGCGTGTCGATAATCATTTGAATTTCAGATATACCAACGAAAATATTCGGCAAAGAAATATGATTCTTGAACAGCGGGTACAGGAAAAAAATGCTGATATCAAAAAAATGCTTGAAGCCACAATCAGTGCCATGTCTCAGATGTTTGAAAACAATGATCCCTCAACCGCAGGTCATCAACAACGTGTTGCAAAACTGGCTACAGATATTGCAAAAGCGATGAATTTATCTGAATCTCAAATTGAATCCATACGTATTGCTGGATTAATTCACGATATTGGAAAAATTCGCGTTCCTGATGCCATTCTTTCGCGTCCCGGGCCCTTGCTTGCATCTGAGTTTGAATTAATTCGAATTCATCCTCAGGTTGGCTACGATCTTGTCAAGCATATCCCTTTTCCCTGGCCTGTGGCTGAATTTATTCTTCAGCATCATGAAAAATTGGATGGTTCAGGTTATCCGCTTAAACTCAACGGCGATCAAATTCATCTGGAATCAAAAATTTTATGCGTTGCGGATGTTGCTGAAGCCATGACCTCACATCGACCTTATCGACCTGCCCTGGGAATAGACATTACTGAAGGCGAATTGATTAAAAATAAAAATATTTTGTTTGACCCGCAGGTGGTGGATATTTGCATGTCATTCATATCGAATAACAGTTATAACTTTGATTGGGAATAATCATGCCTGAAAAAAAGCCACATATCATTATTTGTAGCGATTTACCTGGAAAAAGTGACCAACTGTCTCTGGCACTGGCCGAAGACTATCATTTAACCAATATCAACACCACAGATACGCTTTTAGATATTTCGTATCAACAATTACCGGATGTGATCATTATCAATATCAACCTTAATAAAGTAGGTGGCTTTAAGGCGTGTGAACAACTGAAATCCAATGAAGCAACCGTCGATATTCCTGTTATTTTCATATCTGAAATTTTTGATGAAACAGACACGATCAAAGCTTTCAATGCCGGTGCCGTTGATTATATGAAATATGCATTTCACCAGAAAGAACTTCGGGCTCGAATTCGCAACCACTTGATGCTCAAGCAATCCAGAGAAAACCTCAAAAAAAAAAATCAGCTCCTGACGTCAACAATGTCTAAAGAAAATGAACGGCTTCAACAACTGATGGAGGCGACAATTCGCGCTATTGTTCAGACCGTTGAAAGTCGGGATCCTTACACCGCCGGTCATCAGCAACGCGTGTCCGATCTTTCATATGAAATCGCAAAAGTTATGGCGTTGGATGCTTCCCAAAAAATGGCAATCAAATATGCCGGAATTTTGCACGATATTGGTAAACTCCGTGTTCCGGATGCCATTTTAAATCGTCCAGGTAAGCTCTTATCTATTGAATTCGATGTTCTTAAAATTCATCCACAAATTGGAAGTGACATTCTTGATACTGTTCCCTCTCCCTGGCCATTGTCCAGAATTATTTTAGAACATCACGAACGACTGGATGGTTCTGGATATCCCAATGGCATTACCAGTGACAACATGCTGATAGAATCCAAGGTCATTGCTGTGGCAGACGTTATGGAAGCAATGAGTTCCCACCGCCCCTATCGCCCCTCACAAGGCATTGATCTTGCCCTTGAAGAAATCAACAACCAAAAAGGTCTGTTATATGATGAACAAACGGTTGATACCTGTACACATCTTTTTGTTAAAGGCAATTATAAGTTTGGTTGGTAAACAAATTTTTTTGTATGAAACAAATCTTAAGTTTACCCAGTCTATAATGATTCCGCCCAAAGTTAATCAGATGTAAATAACCTCAATAG
>PEAL01000035.1 GCA_002753725.1 Deltaproteobacteria bacterium | reverse complement strand
TCAGGGCTAAGAAAAGCATAATCTTATTAAATAAAGTGCAACTTTTTTGTGTTGCACCCGTTTGTAACGCCCTTTCAGGGCTAAGGCAAAACTATTATTTCCCCAGGGCGATGCCCTGGGCTGCTATATAGCCGCCCTTTCAGGGCTAAGAGAAAATCTCCAACTTTTTTGTGTTGCACCCTTTTGCAACTAAATAGGATTGCACCCGAAGCCTGGAGCTGAAGCTCCAGGCTATTGTCTGTCGTCCCTAACGGGACTTAAAGTGTTATTTTTAATAATGTGCCCTGGACTTGAGACTTGAAAAGAACCGCCTAAAGGCGGAACTACAAACTGATTTGAATCCGGGTATATTCTTTTTCGGAAATCACCTAAAATGTCCGACTTTTTGGGAATGCGCCCTCCCAAAGCTAAAGCTTTGGGACTCCACCCAAGGGACTTCAAATGGGAAAGTTATTTAATCGCGATTCCTAAGATATCCTTGACATTACTGATGGATGGCGTTATGGGATTATGCCAGAAATCAGTGTTGAATTGCTGATCATCAATGAACATTCAAGGAGGTCTTATGAAAAAAATAATTGTTGTGGGCTGCGGTGCATATATGGACAGTGGCTACGGATGTCCTGGAGAATGGCGGTGCTTGAAAGCAGCGGCCCTGGGTGATGGAAAATTTACTGAGGCATCCCAAATTGTTGCTTTTGTCAAATGCCAGTGCCCCGGGCGATCTGTTGCGCCCAATGTTGGATGCGCGATCAAGATGACCGGGATTGATCCCGATGAAATCTATATCAGCTCATGTATGGCCAATGCCAAACCCGGGTGTCCATATGCATCTGCTGATGAAATGGCTCAAATTATTGAAAATAAAACCGGAAAAAAAGTTAAGTTAGGTACGCATGAGTATCATTAAACTTTGTCAGGGCGACGAGAGTCGCCCTTTTGCAGCTCATTCCCCCAACATCCGCAAAACATCCAATATATCATCCATCTTAATTTTTCCATCCTGATCATGATCACCTGTTACTGTTGATCCATTGCCAGCATTCCCGTAATTGTCAGACAGTGTCAACAGAAAACCAGACGCTTGTTTTGATCCACAGGGATCTTCCACCACAATGGATATATACGCCTGCCCCATAAGGCCGTATTTGGGTATGACAGTCAGCAACCGATCAGCACCTGTTCCTTGAATGGTGATTTGATTATCTGGAACAAGGACAGGATTGGATGAGAATGCATAAAGTACCAATTCGTAAGGAAAACTTTCAGCATCTTTGACCGTAAAAGGAATCGGTGGAACCGGTTGTTTTACACCAATATCCCTGTTGGAAATGGGGGATATGCTTGGTTGCGTATTTTGACTTGCGCATGATGGTGGCGGGCTCCAAATAAGCGTTTGACCTCTTTCTCCCACAGTAAACACATGGCCCAGATTGCTTTGCCAGAATGCGTTCATTTCCATATAATTACAGGTCTGGGTGGGGGTCCAGCCGTTTCCCTCTTCAAATTGGATGGGGTCAAAAAAATGCGTGGCAAAGAGGGTGGTCTGATCTCCCACAAGCCTATTTATGGGCATATGTACGCAAAAAGGCAGAGCATTCCAGGAAATACCATCAAAATGAAGCATTCGCCCGTTTTCACCGGCAGCATAAATGTCCGATGCGTTTCGTCCCCAGATGTCATTTAACCGGTCATACCATTTTGTATACTGACGTTCCCAGGTCGTGCCATCATAATGTAAAATCGTTCCATGTCCGCCAACAGCATAGATGTTATCCCCCGATGATCCCCATATACCGCAAAGGGGATTTTGGATATTGGTGTCAACCGGTTCCCACATGATGCCATTGTAATGACGCATCACACCCTTTTCTCCCACCGCATAAACAGCGTCTGCTGCATTTCCCCAAACAGCCAATAATCGTTCATGGGTGTTGCTTTCCATATATTTCCAGTCATTGCCATCAAAAAAAAGAATCACACCCACATCGCCGACTGCAATCACATACTGATGGTTCAATCCCCATACTCCTCGCAAGGCTTTATCCGTGGGTGTTGCCACCTCATGAGTATTGGGATCAGAAAATGTAAAAAATCCGCACATGGTATCCAACGTATGGCGCGTGGATGCTGAGGCATTGTCAAAATAGCTGACCGGCGTTTCCGGATCAGCTTCAAGTGTCAAACGCACGGGTTTTGAACGATAGCCATTGCGGTCTTGTGCCACAACCATCAGGGTATATGTGCCCGGAAGACTCAGGCAGGTCAGCAGGCCTTGATAATTTCCCGGAGAAGATGTTACCTGCAAATCATAGATGATTATATCTGTTGCCGTGCTGATATCTTGATACAGGGGATGAGGTGTGGGCGTAAGGACTTTAAGCCTCACCTGATCAATGGGATCTGTCCCGGCTGTCAGGGTAACCGATACCGGCAAGCTTGTAGCATATTGAAAGTTTGGACGGATGGATACCTTTTCGATGACCGGTAAAACGGTCTGAATCGTAGAGCCGTTCATAAATGTTTGTAAAGCCCTCGAACGATCCTGATCATCGGCAATGCCGTCACCATTGTCATCGATTTGTGCAGAAGCCCTGCTATATAGATCCCATGACTGTTTTGCCAGATCAAAGGATTGAAACAGATTTTTTCCTGCATTTAAATATTCAAAGAATCGAACACTAAAACTGAGATCCATCTCTGAATCAACAAAATAATTGGTGGCTGTCGTACTGGTGATAATGATTCGATTGGTTCCTGACAATTGAGAAATAAAAGCGCCTGAATAGGGCATGTCTAAAACGACAATGACCGGACAATTGGCAATGGCTTGCAAGCTATCCAGAGCAGCATCTATTTCCTCGGCAGTTACGACATTATATGAGCCTGCCATGCGGATTTGGGTTTTTGAATCAGAAAAACCATGAATGAAAATCCATAATGGCAAATAGGGATGAAGAACATCTTTAAAGTCATCCTTCAAGGCCGTGATAAACCGTTGTGATGGTGGATTGAGGATATCAATCCAGTCAATGGATTCTTCACTTGCAATGGGTGGATAAAGAGGGCTGTCTTTGGGTGAATGCATCATGGTAAGAATTTCTACCGGATCAAATCCTCGTTGAATCAATTGTTCGTAAATCCGCTTGCAGACTTTATGGGTCGTGTTGGGCAGCCGGGTTTGATATTCTGGATAACTCGTGCCCAGAATAATGGCCCGACCTGGCGGCGTTTCTACAAGAATATCCAAAAAATCACTTTCACAGCCCGGATAAGATTGTACGCCGGCCCAATATCCTTTTACCCGCCAGACACCGGGTTGAGACAATACTGTAATATTCGGAAAATCAAGCACACCCATACCATTTTGATCATAGCTATAATCAATAAAAAGAGTGTCAGGGGAATAGATTCGAAGCATGACCGTTTGATTATTTACAGGATCGACCCTTTGGTAAAGCGTCCCTTTTAAACTCAAATTCATTCCCAATTGTGGCAATATCTGTTGGTCATCCAGATAGATACCCATACGACTGGTTTTAACAGCTTGCGTTATTTGAATGCTGACAGAATTCGTTGTTTCAGGGCAGGAAATTGTATCTTCATCTCGCACACCCCATGTTGCGGTGACAGTATAATTTCCAGGTATCAATGCGTATTGCGGGATGCTGGTTTCGAAAAAACCATCGGATGATGTTAGAACCGTTTGCTCAAACATGCGGTGGTCGGGTTCTAAATATTCAATGGTCACAGGCTCTCTGGCCACGGGTTTGGAAATAAAACCGGATGCCTTGATCAATGACCACAGATCATAAACAGGTTTGTCTGTATACAGCACAATATCGCAGCTATCCTTTGCAATGACATGTAGTATCATGTCAAAGATTCGTGGGCTTTTTGTTTTGGAATCCGTGATAGACAATTGGAAAGGAAGCACTGATGGCACGTAATTCTGAGCAGTTTTCACTTTCAATTGAACAGATGCAGGCAGCGAAAAACTTTTTAAGCTTGTGGTCATGATATAGCCATCCAGATAAAATACAGGATCAAGACCAACGGGTGGAACACTTTGTTTTTCACCTGGCCACAGACACGCAATGTCAATTTTTCCGGTAAAGCCATCTGATGCGGTCAGTGTCAATGAATACACAGCCGTGTCACCTTGAGCAACCAGGGCATACGTAAAATGTCCTGAAATGGAATAGGTTGTTGGAAAGCCTGGAACAGCATGAATGATATCACTAAAAAAATTACTGGGGGTTACCCCCACAAAAGACCGGACTTTATAATAATAATCTTTTCCTGGTAGGACATCCCAATCGATCAATGCGTTTTCAGTCAGAATTTCTTCGGAAATGCGCTGAAAAACGCCATCTGGTGTGTCACTTCGATACACTTGATAATACACATTTTCAGGAGTGGTGATCTTTTTCCATGATACCATGACACGATTATTGTAATAGGTTTCAGATATCAGGCTTTCAGGTTTTTTAGGGCGTTGAATCAATTCATAAACAGTTATTGCCACGGTTTCGCTATCATCGCTGTAAATCGTGTTGGGATTGTTTGCATGTGGATAGGTAATGGTACGAATTTTACAATAATAGGTCTTGTTTGCTGACAGACCAGTGAGAGTATAGGATGTCTCAGATTTGGAATGTGTGACATAGCGGCTTTCATAAAGACTGTCAGGATTCATTGATATAAATATTTGATAACCACCCGTATCCGCTGTGTAAGCAATGGGTTCCCAACTGAGAATCTGTTCACGCCATGAGCTTCCCTCTTTAAATGCCAATCCCGTGGGTGCAATAGTTTGTGTGTCAATCCAGGTATCACCAGAAATTTGCTTACTTGAAATAAATTTTTCCGTGGTTCGATTGGATACTTGCAGATTGTTCCATCTAAAATCTGAAGCCTTATCTTTGAGCCAGGTCATTTGGCGGATGGTATCGGGAATGGTTCCATGAAATATATTTCCTGCAATATTAATAATTTCGAGACTTTTGAGGGTGAGAAGGTTGTCAGGAAATGAATCGTTGAAACAATTGTTTGAAAGATTCAGTGTCTTTAGCGTGTACAATTGATCGAGAGATTCTGGTATTTCCCCACCAAAAGAATTAAAGGAGAGATTCAATATTTCAAGTCTGAACAAGCGGGTTAATTCTAAAGGAAGTCCACCACTGAAGCGGTTATGAGAAAGATCCAGATGTTTGAGCTGTTTAAGCAGTGTTATGCGGGTTTTTAACGTTCCTTCCAGTTGATTATTGCTGAGGTTCAAGATCATTAATTGCGGTGTGGCATACAATGTATCAGGAAGACTTCCGCTCAGTCGATTGAAACTAAGATTCAGTTCCTGTAATTCTTTAAACCTGTCAAATGTATCTGGAATATTTCCAGTCATTGCGTTTTTTGCCAACCGAATGGCACGAAGTCCAGTTGAGTGCATCAACGATTCCGGTATGGGCCCTGAAAACTGGTTGTTTGACAGGTACAGACGTTGAAGGGCTGTCATTTGCTCAAAATCTGGAAAAGGGTTGGTGAGAAAATTGTATGATAGCGATAAATCCAACAATTTTTTTAAATTGGAAAAAGATTCTGGAATAACACCGATCAACTGATTACGATCCAGATACACCTGCTTAAGTTCTGCTAGCTGGCTGATTGTTTCTGGAATGCTTCCATAAAGTCGATTGTTACTCAATATCAGATGGGTCAATTGTTTCAGATTTTTAATAGTGGCAGGCAGCGTGCTTTGAATGGTGTTACCTGACAGATTGATGCGAATCAAGGCTGTCAATGCGCTTATGCTATCTGGCAAAGCGCCCCAAATCGAATTTTTGGACAGGTCCATCTGCTGAAGGTAAACGAGTTGCCCCAGGGTTGAGGGTAAAAAGCCATTCAGACGATTTTCCGCGAGTTGGAGGTCTGTCACATGATGAATTTCTGGTGGAACGTTGACACCGTGCCATAGATATTCATCACCTGATGGATTCAGCCAGTTGGTTTGCCACAGCCATCGATGCCCTTGGGTGCTGTTGTAGAGATCAACCAGCGCTTCTCTTTCATTGGGTTGAATAGCAGGTGTGATGGCATCAGGATTGGGCAAAACCTTTATCCAGTGTGTTTTACTGATCGTATCTGATCCGCCTGATCCGGTGATATACAAATCAACCGTATAGCTCCCCGGTTGATCATAGGTATACACCGGATGCTGAAGCGAACTGGTACGAGAATCACCAAAAGACCAGTGCCATTGGGTAATATTGCCAATGGAATGATCTTTAAAGTTTACTCTTAGCGGTGCCATGCCGGAAACAGGGGTCAAGGGGGATGCGATTTGGGCAAAGGGGAGCATTCGCGGATCCTTGGATATAACGGTCACCACACATTGATCATAACCAGACAGCCCTTTTTCATCGGTGACTGTCAGCCAAAAAATCATTGACAGTGGTTGCCCATCTGCACGCGCATGTGGCGCGATAAAAACCGGCGATATGGCTTGAGGAGATGACATCTCTACAGAAGGGCCAAAGGTTTGTGTCCATAAAAATCGAAGGGTGGTATCATCCACATCATTGCTTTTTGATCCATCAAGGGTAACACGTTCGCCTTCTGTTGTTTGAATATCTTCACCCGCATGAACGTCCGGCGGATCATTGACCGGTATGACATTCATGATAATTGTGGCTTCTGTGGATGTTTTGGGGCCCAGGGAGGATCGGTCCGTCGCCTTGTATTTGATATAATCCCTGCCATAATAATCTTTTTCACCGCGATACAAAAAGTAATCTTTTTCAAGAGTGTGTGTCAGTTGGCCATGATTGGGCATGACTGTCAGGACATAAAACATGGCATCTTCTTCAATATCCAGTCCCATAAACACACACTGAGTTTCTGTATCTTCAAATGCATTGTAAATAAGATTTTTGACCACAGGAGGATCATTGATGATAGTGACAGTATAGGGAAAAACTTGAGTTGCAGTCAATCCTTGAGGGTCAGAAATGCGAACCATAATTGTTCCCAGTCCTGACATTTCCGGGGCGGTTTGCAATTGCAAATATTTGGGCGAACCGGTTCCGCTAATGTGAATACGATTTTTCGGAATCAATTCAAGATTATCCGATTGAACTTCGATGATCAGATCATCTACCCTGGTTTCGCGGTCAGCAATTGTCAGAGGGATTGGAGAGGGCATCGTGTCTTCATCAAAAATTACCGGACTGATGGGCCCCAATGTCGGTGAATCATTACCGAAATAGGCATGAATTTGTCGTGGATACAACACATTGGTAAACGTGTAAGCGGTTACCGGACCAACGCTTTTAAAATCAATAAGAACATCCTGAACATGATAGCCATAATCTGGAATCATTGAAAATACTGTTGACTGATGGTGTGGAACAGAGATCAGGCCTGACGGAACAATGTGTCCATTTTTTCCAGGAACGGTCAACACCGTGCTATAGGTCGTTAATGCTATGGGATCAGAAAATGCGCTATAGACGATATTTCGATTGTTCTCATGAGCATTGGTGCGTGTTCTGATTTTAAAATAATAGGTGGTGCTACTCTTAAGCCCTGTTACCGTGTAAGCGTTTTGGCTTTTACTGGTGGTTTCTCCCTGTTGATTGAATGGAAGGTCAGGCCCATAGGCATAATGAATTTCATAGGCTCCGGTATATGTGTCAAACACAATGGGTGTCCAGTCCAATCGGATGGACTGCCCGGACAGAACAGTGGCTTTTATTTCTGATGGTGCCAGGGTTTGTGTTTTTTCCCAGCCAGTACCTGTATGACGGGCATCGATAAAATCCTTGACCGCTTGAGAGCCTGCATAAAGAGCATTCCAGCGTAAATCCAGATTCCCTGAAGACAGGCGCGTCAATCGAACAATGGATTCTGGGATTTTTCCCTGAAAAGTGTTGGATCGCAGATCTAACGCATTGAGTTGATAACCGATTGACTCCCATTGCGGGAGGGTTCCTGACAAATAATTATCATGAACATCTATTTTTAAAAGGGCAATATTTTGAGCCATTGCATAGGGAAAACTTCCAGTAAAATCATTGGTATAAAGATTCAGGATTTTAAGAAGGGGTAAAGCTGATAAAGCCGCAACAGACAATTTACCGCTAAACTGATTATCGCTGATATCCATCTGGGTCAGTTCGCAAAGCGATTGCAACAGGTTCACAGCGCCTGAAAAGGAATTTCCGTGCATATCCAGAACGGTCAGTTTGGTTAATTGGTCAAAAGACGTTGGCAATGAACCGAATAATTTATTTTGCGCAAGATTCAATTGTTTCAGTCGGCTTAGTTGTCCAAAAAGGGTAGGTAAGCTGCCTGTCAATTGATTGGCAGATACATTCAATTCCTGTAAAAACGTCAGTGAACATAAAGCATTGGAAATGGATCCAGACAACTGATTTCCTGGAAGCCATAATACATGCAATCGGGTCTGCTGCAAACTATCTGGAATGGATCCATTCAGTTGATTGCGTCCTAAAAACAAGCGTTTTAAATCTTTAAAGTTTCCCATGCTGGATGGCAATGTGCCGTTTAAATTCTGATCGTTCAACCGGATTTCAGAAACAGGCATCACCCCATTATCACAGTCAATACCGTGCCAGGTACATGCCTGACTGTCTGCACTGAGCCATCCTGTATGCTTTTTCCATTGATCTCCAGATGTTGCTGTATATAGATCAGATAATGCCTGTTTTTCCAGGGAGGCATTGGAAGGATTATCATTATCATTTACAGTAATTTTTGTGGTTGCTGTAAGACCATTGAAAATTGCTGACAGGCTTACATCGATGGATCCATCAGCAATAAAATCATCCACAACAGTCATGGGAATACTGACCTGGGTAGAGCCAGACAGAAGCAATGCCGTTTGAGGGCAGATAATTTCAGTGCGATCGTTTGATATCAGTTGAATGGAAATATTGCTTGAATAAGGAACGGCTGTACAGGCGATGGCATAAAAACGGGTATCGCTTTCAACGACCTGATTGGGAGCAATGACAGCAATGGTATCCGGGCAGACAACTGTTGTTGATGGATTTGTGCAGATTGCATAGGTAGTTGGGGTGATGACTAAAAAAGAGATAACCATCGATAAGGTTGTCTGGAAAAATGACATTATATTTGATTTTAAGCGGATATTTTTATTCATTGTTTCTCCCAAGAAGGTTGTCTGAAAAACAAATTAATCATCGATTCAACGCGCTGATTGTCCCCGGATATTTTATTTCATTTTTTTCATCCGGATCTTTGGGTATTTTTATTGAAAAAACCGTTCCCTGCCCGGGGCTGCTATCACATTCAATTTTTCCGGCAAGAGATTGGGTTACCAGGTTGAACACAATATGCATACCCAATCCTGTTCCCCCCTGTCCACGCTTTGTAGTATAAAAAGGATCAAATATTTTGGAGAGTTGTTCGTCGTTCATTCCATGACCATCATCACTATAAATGATCATGACCGTGTCGTTATGCACGACAATTTCAATAGAAATCAGTCCTTTTTCAATACCATCAAATCCATGAATCAGAGAATTCATGACCAGATTGGTAATGACCTGCATGAACACGCCCGGATAGCTGTTCAGTTTGAGATTTTCTGGACAATCAATGGTTATTTGATGTTCCGTATGTTTATACCGGGGCCGTAAACTGATAAACACCTCATCGATATAATGCTTTAAAGCAAACACCCGCTTTTCTTCAACGGTCTGATCCACAGCAACCTGCTTAAAACTTTGAATCAATTCAGCAGCACGATTCAGGTTGGATAAAATGGATGTTGCGGATTCAAGGCCAATTTCTATATACTTTTTGAAATCTGAACGTTTCAACCGATTTTCATCAAACAATGCTTTAATTTCCCGCGTTTTTCTTTCTAAAAATGACGATGCTGTCACTGATATGCCTAAAGGTGTATTGATTTCATGGGCAACACCAGCGACCAGACCTCCCAATGATGCCATTTTTTCTGATTGAATCAGTTGGTTCTGTGTTTTTTTGAGGGTTTCCAATGAATCTTGAAGTGCTTTGCTTGATGCTTCTGCCGCATCCCTGGCCATACGCAGTTCTTCTTCATTTTGTTTTTGTAGGGATATGTCTCTTGCAATGCCTACAAGATGCGTTGGATGACGATTTTCATCTTTCAAAAGGTTGACAGCCATCATGGTTGGAAATATGGTTTCATCTTTGCGTTTGTGTCCCACTTCGCACATATGAAATCCATCCGTTTCTATTCGTCTGACCAGCGGAATGATTTCTTCAGTCATCTGTTGCTGGGAATGAAAAAATGAAATGGTCTTGTTCTGTAAGGTTGAAGAATCATAACCATGCATATTTGCCCAGGCATTGTTTGCATATTCTATATTGCCTAAAAGATTAAACACAGCAATACCATCGATGGATTGTTCAACAGCCATTTGAAGCATAAATGTCCGTTTTAAAGGGCGAATAATGGAACGATTCACAATAATGGTGATTAATGTTAGAGAGATAATAACCACCACAACACACAATATAAGATTCAGGTACCGTTGATTATGTGTAATATCAATGATGGATGAAAATTCTTCTTTGAGTGAATTCTGAAAATAGTCATTTATTTCAGACAATGAATCACGAATAGCATCTGCCTCATGGGCCAACCTGATGGCCCGGTCACTCATGAACAGACTCAATTCATCTGGAGGAAGGCTTTCATTTGTAGTGTCCATGTCATCACGAAAGGCCTCAGACATGGATTTATAGATGCTATTTCCTGATTTTGTAAATATTTCCAAATGATTATAGAGAAACTGTATTTCTTTTTTCTTTTCATCACCCAACAGTTGGAGCGTTAAAATATTTTTAAGTGCTTCCCGACATTTTTCTGAATTTTTTCGGGCAGACTCAACAAAAATCTCCTCTCCTGACATAACTGCATCTTCGTATAGATCCATCTGTTCTTTAAACGCTGATCGTGCCACGCGACTTTGAGTTGCCGCTGGAAATAAATAATTGGATACATGGCCAATTCGTTTTTCCGTATGTGATCCCAACGTAAAAACAATGAGTGTTGATATAAAATACCCAATCACCAAAATACCAATGCTAAACCAAATTTTTGTTATTATTTTAAAATTATATCTGTTTTTTTTCGTTCTTTTTTTCATTTAACCCTCAAAAACAAGCGTGGCCATAAATGCCTGCGCTACTATTATGAAAAGGGCATTGAAGCCCTCAAACCAAAGGAGATTATTATTAATGACATTGATACATTTTTTTTCAATATTAAAAAAAACTTGACAGAAGCCAATATCATATACAAAGATGCAAATGCAAAAAGGTTTTCAATTAGCAATAATCATACCCGGGGTATCATTGCTCAATGCCCCCATATATATAAAAACACCGGGAGTTGTAAGTTTTTTAAATTTTGGTGTAGAGGGTCTGCATCAAAATTTAGAAAACTCCCCAAAAAACAAAAAAAAGGAGAGTACTGCCATGCCAAAAAACCGAATTTTATTACCTGTTGATACGTCAGACCATTCAATGAAATCTGTTCAATATGTTGCTGCTGTTTTTTCAGCAAGTCAAACAGAAGTGGTTCTCTTTCATATTTATTCTCAAGTAGAAGATTTTTTTAGCAGCCTGGATATTTCTTTGGATTCTCATAATTTCAAAATGAACGATCTTCTCAAAACACATCAACAATCCATGGAAAAATTTATGGATAAGGCGCGGGCTATTTTAATTGCATCGGGATATTCTGAATCTGATATTACAGTTAAAATGCAACCCCAAAATATGCCAGGACTTGCTGAGGACATTTTTAATGAGTCCAAATATAACTATCATGCCGTTGTGGTGGGCAGAACCGGTATCAGCCAATTGAATGAATTTATGGGCAACACGGCATCGAGCCTGATAAACTTTGTCAAACATATCCCCCTTATTATTGTTGATGATATTCCAAAAATCAATAAAGTTTTAATCGCCTACGATGGATCAGACAACGCGGAACGTGCCGTTCAATGTGTTGGAAACTTACTTGCCAATACATCATATGATGTTTTGTTATATCATGTCATTAAATCTTTGACCCATTCAATCATAGGGCTTATTGAAATTGTACCCTCTCAATCATTTGAAAAAGAATACTATGACAAACAACGCGAAACCATTTTTAAAAAATTAGAACAAGCATCATCTGAATTGATTGAGAAAGGCATTGGAAAAGGCCAATTATCCAAAGAAATAGAGATCAATGTCAAAAGCAGGGCACAGGTTATCTTGAAAAAAAGTGAAAAAGAGGGGTATGGCACCATTGTTGTTGGTCGAAAAGGCGACTCGTTTGCTGAAACCCTTGGTATTGGAACGGTTGGAAGAAAAATTACAGGCCAGGCATCGAATCGGACGGTTTGGATTGTTAATTAGTGAGAGAATCAATTTAAGGTAAGATCCGGAAATAAAGTCATCTAAATTCAGGTAAATGGCAATTGAACGACTGTAGAGACGTTGCACGCAACGTCTCTACAAAACCGACAGTTCTTCATCATTCTTGCCGATCTATTATGATCAATAGTCCGCAGGCGTACTTCCATCTAAATAACCAAAAAGTCTGGGTGTTGCACCATTTCTCCCAACGCAACGAAAGGGTGCATAATCCGATCGTGATGTATCAAAGCCATTTAAATAATGTGCATTGAGTAAATGTCCCCATGCTCCTTTTCGGATATAGGTATCACCATCAATATGAATATCCCATAATTCTTTTCGGGGTGAAAGCATTCCCAGACGAGCAACAAGATCGTTCTCATTGGCAAAATTTTCAATATATGGCACCGGATGATCTTTTTCTGATCGTATATCTTTTAAATATCGCATATCATCGGCACAATTGGCAAAGGCATAGATTTCAAGTTTTTTCATCCGTTCAAAGGACTGGATATACTGTCGATCAACATCCTCTGACAAAGCTCTCAATATATTGGCTGCAATAATGGTTCCTTGCGAATGTCCAATCAAGATTACCCGTTGGATACTTGGATCATTCAAGGCCTGAGAAATAGGCTCCAAAGCCTTTCTTGTCGGGCTCATGCTGCGCCGCCATCGCTTTCCAATGGCACATTCAATTAAATCGACAAGAACACTATCTGTTGGGTTTTGAATACCAACGATGCGTCGATGAAACAATGTGTTCATATATTTGCAATTCATCATGGCCATTTCTGCATTTGTTGCAATGCCATTGACGAAAAACCAGGCTTCATTGGGATATTTTTCATCATGATCTTTTGTATCTTCTGGATAACTATAAATATGCGTTTCCTTGAGAAAAAGAGTTTCCGGAATGGGAAGCCATTTTAAATAATGATACGGTACAGGGATGGGTAACAATGATATTTCTTCAAGATATGATACAATTCGGCTTATATCTTTGGGATTAAAAAAATTATATTCCGAATATGGATGATAGGGTGGAATCAAATCTTTTGGCGATCCTAAAATTGAAAAAATTTGTTTGGGCGGCATAAAAGCTGACGCATCCAAAATAGAACCCAATAATTTTAATGTGTTAATAAATGGCATGGTATACTCCTTAATTAAAATAATTTTGGAGCCGTAAGATCAATATTATTAAGTAGTTCTATCACACTTACGACCTGAAAAACGGGATTGAAATTAAACCTTAAAATAAATCTTTTACAGGTCTTTTGAACATTTCGCAATGATTAATTTAAATCTGGTGAAAATTTTATGGAAGCGATGGTGGTCAGCAAATCCGGCAAGAAAACACCTTATTTTTTTACAGGAAAGTTTCGTTTGGTACAGGTTGTAATAAAACTCATAGAGATTTGAACATAATTCAAGAGCGAACGTTATGTTCGCTCAGATTTAAACAGAAAAGCTTTAGCTTGCAATGAATCTGCATGCATTCAATTTTCCGCCTGAAAACAGAGGGGTTTACCGGGGAGTCGATTCTAAAAAAATTTCTTCAAAACGTTGAAGCAATCGCTCTGAGAGTTGTTTCTTTTGAACAAAAATAGGCAAGCGACTATCCAGAACCTCGTTAACAGCCACAATTGTTCTACCGGTTTCAATTTCACTCACACGCATAGACACCTGGACATCTGTTTTTGAAGGCTGTACCCAACCAGAGAGCAGAAGATTTGCAGATAAAATTTTACCAAGGGTGAGTCTTCTCGAAGGATCAATGAGGCGCGATGATCCAAAATTTAGTTCTTCAAGAACATTATCCAAATCATCACGTTCAACCACATGAATTTTTCCCTGCTGAATGAATTGTTCTGTAATGACCGATGATATCAACTGATTTTTTCCACTTTCCTCATCTTTTGAGCGAATATCGATCATTAATGTAGGAAGGCCAGTGACCGATTGAATAATTTTTTGTCCATGTGGAATTTTTGATTCAATGGCCATGATATTTTTATCCATTCGATCGGTCCGCTCTTGTTGTCGGGCAATCAGTATTTTATGTTTAATATCATTGACAATGGCCTGGTGAACACTTTCATCGGCAGAAATGACCCGAACAACCTGTGTGTCTTTTGGATTTCCAAAAAAAGTCAGTGCAGAAATGGACGCTGTAATAAGCATGAAAGCGCATGTTAAAAAAACATATAAGCCCATTCTTTTTCTATCCGGCGCTTTTGAATCAAACATGATCACTTCTTCATCATCATCAGACGATGTTCGGGTCTTATTTAAAAAGGGCTGGTAAATGGGTTCATCGGGTATTTCATCTGGAATGGATTTATCTGAATACTGTATTGTAGGATCACCATAAAGGATGTAACTTGACCAGGCGATGGTTTCTTCACCAAATTCATCAATTAAAGCCCACCTGGCTCTGTTAATTGCTTCTCCCACAGGTTGTCCCTGACGAATTTTTTCGTAAAAGACAAGGGCAAACTTCCTGCTGGGTTCATCAAGAATTTCGCAAAATGTTCCAATGTAATGCCTTACACCTGAAACCAGAAAAGCATTGGCCAGCCCATAAAGATTGTTTTCAAAACAATCTTTCAGCGCCCATTTTTCTGTGCGTGCAGATTGGCAGGCATTGGCAAAAAATAATGCTGGCATAGGCATGGCCCCTGCCATTTTTTTGATGTCCGATGCCTTTAATGATTTTTGAGTTAATCGAAATCCACTTTCGCCAATATTCTCATTTTGATAATCTGCATGCCCCGCAAAATGAACCATGTCGTAATTGCGCATTTTTTCTTTGATGGCATCTGATGTAACATTGTCAAAAAAGGATGTAACATGAATTTGTCCCTTGTATCGATCCATATAATTGCGTAATTGAATGCCCTCCTGATACGCACCATTCAAATCACCCCGAGGATCTGCAATTAATAGCATTTTCAATGGGTTGTTCAATTCTCGGCTATTGTTGGTTGGAAGGGATTGCCTGGTTTTCACTGAACGGCCCATACAGAATCGTTGACACAGAAATTGATTGCCATCATATAACAATTCCCATGGAATCTGGACAAGCTGGTCATCAAGGGTCAATTGTAAATATTTTGCCTGGGAAAATCGAAGCTTTTCTTTGGTGGATTGGGAAAAGAGTTCATCATAAAAAATTTGCCCAATCTCTCTTAATCGTGTCAGTGCTTTCTTAGATACACGCCCACTTCGATTTGTTGTATTCAGCATTTCAACCATTTCATGACACCGTGATTCAATCTTTTCAATGGGTACGTCTAATGTATCATAATGCTGAATAGAACTTAATTCCCCACAACGATTTTCATGGATGGCCGTTTTTACGGTTTTGCCTTCTTGTGTTACATCAATATTGATGACACTAAGCCCATTATCGACATTTTTCTGTGATTGTATTGTTTCTATCATTCCATACCACCTACTGTCTATTAGGGAATTCTAAAGAAAAACAAATCTTCATTATAAGATTTCTCAAAAAAAATTTTGGACGGGTTTCGGTTGTTGAAAATTTATTAGACTTTTCAGTTATTTAATCTGAAAGAGATATCTTCCTAAAGTTACACCATCTCGCGTAAAGGTCAATTTGTAATGATCAAAAGGAATATTTTCAAACAAGACGGAGTTATCTTCAATAATATCCGAGGCAATTTCTCTGTCAACGATGGGTGAACCAAAATCCAGTTTTCTTTTAAGAAGTATCACTCGAATTTTGTCAAACTCTGATGCTGACCGTTTCACTTGAATTTTTATCTGGGCAAGATTATCACCAGTTTTTTGTATTTCAATATCTGTTTTAAGATGATCAAATTTCTTTCTACGTCTACTTTGATTTCTGGCAAGAACCAATCGAGCCCCACGTACTGGCGCAAGTTGCCATTCTGTCCAAAACATCATCATTCCAAAATCAGAAATCATAACCTTTAGTTGTTCAATCCATCGTCTCGTTCGTATCGCTAAAATATTCCAGAATTTTTCTTTTTGGTGAATGATCTGCTGAATAATCGTTTGAGTGACATACTCAGGGACTTCCTGAAATTCAAAGTTTGCATAATCTGTGTTCATGCTGTTGGCTATGACGATTGTCTCTAAACAACAGTCACACGTAGAAAGATGATTCTCAATCAGCTTTTTTTCTTCCTTCTGAAGTCGGCCTTCTATGAAGTCAGCCAATATTTCATCACTTGGACAAATACTTTTCATAGGGCATCTCCGATATGGCACATTTTTTGCTTGAGCATAAATAAAACATTCCGTGTTAAATTTAAAATTTGCACGACACATCCGCCAGTTCTATAGTTGTGTGTGCGCATTGTTTTTTTTCAGGACCAACTAATATCGGTTTATTTATCATTTCACTGAGTTCCCATCATAGCCATACAGATATCAAATAAAATCAACTTGTAATAATAATTAAAATCACAATATCATAGTTTGATATTTCATTTCAATATATATTTAAGATTAATCTCATTTTATTTTGTTTAAATTTCCTTTAATAGTTTTAATGTCCTTCTATTAGTATAGACGCAATTTTTTCGATTTTCTTACACTAATATTTTTCTTTTATTGCATTTTCTACTTGTTTTTTTAATCGCTCAATTGAGCGATGTTTCAAAGTATGTGTATTTGCTACAGATATTTGCATTACAAGCGCGACTTTGGAAAGGGGTAATTCTTGTTCAATATGCAATTTTATAAACAATCGATCTCTTGCTGACATTTTTTGAATGCAGCCTTTGATCAATCGTCTTTTTTCTTCCTCTTCCATGGCTTCCATTGCCCCCAGTTCATCAGAAAAAATATCCGATGCATCTTCAATGGGGACACGCGAATTAATCCAGGTGGCATCGCCGCTATTTTCCCGCAATTGATTTAAAACAGAACGGCAGGTTATTAATCGAACCCACGAAGCCAGAGAACACCCGTTTTTACCTCTAAACTGTCTGAGCTTTCGGCATTTTTTTTCAAGCAATAGAACAAATACAGAATTGTGTTGTTCTTTCAGATCTTCTTCATTATAAGGCACGTTACTGGACAGATACGTTTGTTGTACATATCGATAGACTAAGGGGGAATATTTACAAATTAGATCTTCAACGGCCTTAATATCTCCATCAATACATGCATTAATCAACGCACGGTCTTCTTCAAATGAATATCTCATTGGGTAATCACTCTATCTGTTAATGAAAGGGGACGTTTCGTATGAATAATCATCAGCTTTGATGAATTTGAATCAATTTCTGTAATCTTTGCAAATCCAACGAGTTCAGGCTTCATGTTTATTTCTGAAGGCTGAAAAATAATCAAGCGGTTTTGGGCTTTTAATTGATGTTTGCCCAGTGAAATTTGAATGATATTGTCCTTAATTTGTTGAATACTCGCTTTCACAATTGGAAATTCATTATGAATTTTAAAGCTTAAGCTATCAACCATGCGTGTTATGGCTGCTTTATCTTTGTTTTCACTGTATGTATCTTTGACAGTCATCACACGCGTGGTTTCGTTATCGACCATGCGAACAGAAACTTCAACACCATATCGAGAATCTATATATTGCCCGGATAGTGTAACATGTGAAATTTGCATTTCGTTTGTTTGAAATGCTGACGGATCAGCAGCATTATTTCTTGAAAATTTGGGTATGACATAAAATCGATTTCGCTGAATAAAGGAGGTTAACATCATCTCTTGAAAGCTATTTCGTGCATCTGATACATCTTCTGATGCTTTCAGTTGGTTCATTGCAACATGCAAACGTGCATCCAGTTTTGAAATTTCAGGGGTCATCCGCGTAAAAGACAGACGCTGAATCAATATTTCTTTTCTTTGATTTTTCACTGTCAGCTGAATATCATTTTTTCCTTTATTCAGTTGCACTGGAATGTTGAAAAAAACAAGCTGCCCTTTATTCATAGCAATAGGCGTTTGATTGATCATGAATTTTTCCAGAGGGGATGCACTTGAAATGTAGCCTTCCAAATAAATTTTGTCTGAATATACTGTGTTGGTTTGTTTCCAGTCAGAGAGCGTTATATTCATTTTTTTGGATTGTTTTGCATAAAGATAAGTATCCTCTCGACTGGCGATAAGGTGCTTTTCAAGTATTTGTGTGGCCTCTGAAATATTTAAAACAGCGTGCGTTTCATTTCCTGCTTCATCGGTTGCACTGAGGATAAGTTCATTTTTATGACTCGTCACCGTATGGGTTACGTTAAAGTTTTGTTTTTTTTCACCTGAAAGGTCTAATTTTTTTTGATCCAAAGACAGTTGAACGGTTCCAGAAATATCAGATACCATTCCTTCCATGTGAAAGGTATTGGCTCTTATTTGTTCAAAAACTAAAATCTCAATGAGGGGACCTTGGTGATCAACATACGCCACGTAATCTTGTGTGAAACAACCGCCCAATAAGTTTTTTACCTGAATGGGAATATGATGGATTCCCTGGGGCAAGACAATATCTTTTTTAAAACAAACACGTTTTGCTGATTCTTTGAGATCAACAGGTTCATTATTAATTTGAATATCAGAGACATATTGATCATCTGTGGCGATCCCTTGGATGGTAATGTGCTCATCTCGTGTCCATTGTTTTTCATGTGTGTTAGACTGAGTAAACTCCAGAAATGGGGTGTTGATTTTCTGCCCCTCTTTTTGCATCTGCTTTTTTCTAATTTGATCAAGATAATATAAAGCTTTGGCAGATGATTCCTGGGAGATGGATTGATTGAGTTCTTTTTGAGCTTCATCCAGATCTCCCAACAAATAGTAAACAAATCCTAACTCACGATGGGGAAAATAATCAACAAAATGCATGCCGTATGTTCGGATCATTCGTTGATCCTGATCTTTTTGAGCGAGCGCCATGTGGAAATCAGAAATGGCCGCTTTTAAACACTCGCCTTCCAGATATGACTGTCCGCGCTGATAATAGTTCCACCATCGACTCCGAAAGGTTCCATCAACAACACCATAGTGTTTTTGATCTTTGTCACAAACCGGCCCTGGATGGGGAACAGCACAGGCTGTCACTATCAGTAAGATACTGACGACACTTTTTATCGTAATGGTATGAAATAATTTAAACATTGCACTATCATTCTTCTTTGACATAAATTTTTGCTGCGTCTGCGCAACCATTGTATCCGGGATGTGTTGCTGTTGTGTTGAGATTCAATGATGCGATGCCTGATGGTGCATTGGGAACAACTAAAAATTGAATATTTCCCAGAAAACAGGGTAAGCGTTCACCTGGCCATCGGCCGTTCCACTCAAACCAGGCAATTAATACATACTGATCAGTGGACGCATCAGAATCCAAATCATCGGTATCTGGTTGAACGACCGGAGACTTAAACGTGTTAAAAAAATGGTTCGCCTTTTGAAACATCAGTAGACGACTATCAAAAAATAAGCGAACCCCAAATCCCAATAAGGTGTTATCATTGTCTGTAACATCATAATACAAAGATATAGCGACAGATTTTCCAGGCGTTGCATAAAGAGAAATAGGATCAATCCACAGGTATTGACAATGACTCTCCTTTGCCATTAGAATAGTAACCTGACAAAAAATGAGAGTGATTGTAGCACTTATAAATAAAAATATTTTCACGATACGATTCTCTTGGGCATACACGAAATTGTTATAGACTTAAAGAAAAAAATTAATCGGGCTTAATTTGCCTGATATATTCAATGATATCTGCTGAGTTGCAGCGGGCAAAATCCGGCACATTTAAATTATAGATCAGTTCATAGCCACGAAATCCAAATAAATATCGAACCAATAACAATCCATCTGCCAGAGCATTAACAGCACCATTGCCATCAATATCAAAAAGCGGGTACATATTTTCCAAAACAGGTTCAATATGTTCTGCTGTTGTTCTCACCGCATAAGGGCCAATGGCATGATCAATGAGTGGAAGATTTCTAAATCCATAGAGATATCCCATAATTAACAAGCCATCGGTTAAGGCATCTTCAATACCATTGCCATCAATATCAAGATTTCCTCGTTGCGCCTGGTATCGCGCAGATTTCGCAAAAAAATGGTATTTAGGATCAAGAAATGATGGCTGAAGGTGAATGTATCCACTGTAACCTTCAGGCATATTTGAATTTACAGAAAAAGTGGCTGCACATATTTTCTGAGGAAGAACAGTATCTGGCCATTGGCTGTTATCATCTTTCCACAGAAGATTAACATATTGATCTGTTTTGGCGTCATTATCCAAATCCATGTCATCATTTTCTATACTGTAGGAAGATAGCTGGTTTGCATTGGACAACACGGACTGAAAGGATTCCCACATGATATCACCAGAAGCAAAAAAGATGCTGAATCCAATACCTGTTGCATGTGGATCATTATCGGTCGCATTGTAAATAACCTCCAAGTCAAAATGCCCACCAGGAACAATTTTTAATTGATCGGGACGTAACGTAATGATCTGATAGGGCTGTCGGTCATCGGTTTCGGATGTGTAATAGACTTGATAGGGCTGATTTTTTTCCTCTGGATTTTGGTTACTGATATATTCAAAATAGTTTGCATAGCCATCTGCATCTTTATCCCCCATTGCATCATCATTTAATGGATTCAGTCCATATGCCAGTTCCCATCCATCGTCCATTCCATCAGAGTCAGAATCTGGTTCACAAGGGCTTGTTTCACCAATATCCACATATCCATTTTGATTGCGGTCTTCTTCACCATCCAGTAAAAGATCGTTATCTGAATCTGGAACATTGACATCTGTACAACCGGTGACGGTTTCCATGCAATCTGGCAGGCCATCACTATCTTTATCTTTTACAATAAAGCTGGCTTCGATTTGCTGATCAGCACGTACATTGATAAAATTATGGGTTAATATGGATCCTCTGTCACTGCCATTGATCCAAACCCTGTCAACTTCATAACATCGGTCAGCAAGCACCTTAAAGATAATACTGTCATTATAGTCAATAATGACAGGCCCGGCGGGAGACAAGGTTCCGTGTTCTCCAGATCCTGGAACAATGGTAAATCGCTTGATATCAAAATTAGCAAAAATATGTTTATCCCTGTCCATGATAATACTGATATCTCCATTACCGGATGCATCTCCAGACCATCCCGTAAACACAGAACTTTCAGAAGCAATAGTGGTGAGCAATACGCCTGTGTCGTAATCGTATTCATAGGTGCCTTCCATGGGTTTTACCATGCCTGTACCGGAACCTGCTTTTTCAATGGTCAATGTCACACGGTCAATGGTAAAAATGACCGTTATTAAATGATCGGAAGTGACAGTATCAAAGGTATATTCGGATATATTGCCAACAGGTTCGCCATCAATGAAAACCGATTCAATATGATGATGCAAATCAGGTATAAATTGAACCGTTTGAGAAGCATTATGTGCAACACTAATCATTTCTGATGGAGAAATATGACCCGATCCTTGAGCAGTGCAGTCAAGGGCCCAGGGTTGAAAATTGATTGAAATGGATGGGGCAAAAAACTGATGCGTTGTTGCATGAGAAGTTGTCGTAAAATGAACAGCACTTTCAGAATTGACATCAACATCTTCCCGCGTGGAAAAGGCCATTGTAAACAGAGCATGCGGAACCTGAATTCCCGACCAATTTCGACTGACATCCATCCAGGCAATTTGTATGCATTTATCTGTATTGGGATCATTGTCCAGATTGGCATCATCTGATTTGGGAACCAGATCATAACCGCTGAGCATGCCATGATCATATACATTTTTAAAACCTTGCCAGTTTAACATGCTGGAATTATAATGAAGTCTAATTCCAATGCCTGGAAGGTATGAATTTTGATCTGTAGTGGTATAGTCTACCATCCACTCAATACCTGCACCAGGTGCGATTCTCAGGTCGCTTTTTTCACTATAAATCATTTGATAAAGGCTGCCTTCCGGGTAATACGTAAATGCACGATTGAGAGAAGTTGTTTTATCATAAGGATTTTTCAGCGTTATAGAGACTGTTTTTGATGAATGGGGCGGGGATAAACATGTGATGGCTGTTGTTGAGACAGTGAGTACGTTGGCCTCCATGTCGCCCAAAAATACCCTGCAATCTGAGTGAAAATACAGGCCCTGAATATGAATGGCCGTGCCACCGTTTTCAGAACCATACACTGGAGAAATATCTTGAACATGGGGTCTTGGCATGTAAATAAACCAGCATGCTTTTGTTGATTCTTGTTCAGTTTGCCAGACCGATGTAATTTTTCCAAGAACTTTTATGCAATGAGAACCTTCTGAAAGATTGTAAAGAGAAATGGGGCTATCTGTTGAAAATTCATCTGAAAAATCAGAGTTATCCAGACTGTATTTATAATGGGTAATACCGGTACCTGAAACCTGAATCTGAGCAAAATTGTCATGAATCGTTCCTTGAGGCGATCCAATCAATTTTGCTTTTGGACAGATAACGTTTATGCCAGAGTTTGTGGTCTGAGCATGAATGGGTTTGATATCCTGATCATACAAGGTGACCTGATTGAGAGTCAGTTCACTAACAGAACAATAATCTCCAATAACCTGAAACGTAATCCTTGTCAGTAATAAACACTCATCAAGTATTTGCCAGGTACTGGCATACTGGGTAATATTAATGCTACCTGTTGAATTAGCATTGGAAATATTACCATGAATCCCCCCTTCAATGGTTATTATTTTCAGAACTTGCTGATCAAATAACAGGGTATACGAATACGAACTTAAGGGTTGATCCGATTGTGTCAACCGAATATCCGCATCAAAATTTTTACCAATTTCAAAGTCTTGCTCCTCAAATGAAAACATCATGAGGGGTCCATCAGCCCATACAGTGTCGCCGATACATTGCATCACAATAAAAATCATAACGTACACTGGAAAGAGATATCGCAACATTTTCATCATCAACTCCCAAATCATTAATGGTCTCTCAAAAAAATCTGTTCGTTTGTAAACAGATTAAATGCGATTCACATGTGATCGTTCTCGATTCAGATCGATACTTCAATTTTAAATAACAAAAAAAGTAAAATTATTATTGTTAACACGATAAATAATAAAAAAAAAGAGCAACTATTGAGTCAATTAAATGCATAATATAAGGATGGTTCTATTGGGAAAAATTTAATCGGGCACCACTGCCATTTGATGAAAAGCTTTGAGAATATCATGGAGCCCGATTTTATTATCCCCGGTTAAATCATTACAGGTTGATGGTGTCATTCCTGCCATGAGTTTGAGACATTGAACAATATCCACTAAATTTGGACATTGAATAGAAATCATTTTATTATGCGCAATTCTTGAAAAAAGTAATATATCTGATTGATATTTTGTTGTGTTGTCTTCACCAATGGTTTCAATTAATTGGTTGATAAAAGCCGATTTTTGGTCAAAATGAATACCAACCAGCGGTGACACCCGCTTGATTGTTTCAGCATCAACCAGAGGCAGCCCATCGTTCTGAATCTGAGCCAATCGTTTTAAAGAATTATGGTTCATCTGATATCCTGAAATGGCAACAGGCATTTCATAATCACCACCCAACAGTCCATAAACAAAAATATTAAATGATAATTTTAAGCACTCAGCAGGGCCTTTGAATTTAATAAGAAGAACACTAACCGGTCCTCTTGGTGGATTTTGATAAACACCGCTGACGGATAAAAAACCACTATCAATTGAGTGTTCAGGAAAAAAAAGATGCCCTGGTGTTTTTCCAGGACTTATTGATTGAAATTGGAGGGTTTCATGATTGAAAGATATCGCCAGATCATAAGAACCAAGGGCTTCAGTACCAACATCCGCGATAATTTCAATGGAAAGATTGGTTTCAGCCTCTGTTTGAACTTGATCCAATATATAAAGTAGAGCGCTGCCGGCATTACATTTAGCTGGCATCCAAAACATAAATAAGATAACAATCCATATGCAAACAGATCGTATGAAAGGGTATTGATCGTCCATTACTCGGCCCACCTGTGTTTGATAATTACATTACATGAGCAATTCAGTCTATTATCGTCGTAACATATCAGACCATTTCATTTCTTTCAATCAGTTTTCACATTTCTGATATCTTAAATACGTTTATGTCTTTTTTTAGTTCAAAATTTTTAGTTCTATATCTATATGAAACCCATTGCAGGAAACTGGATATAGTTTCATCAAATCGAAAAAAAACGATTGTAACCCCAATACTTTCGTTTTTAAGGCCCAACAACCTGTTTGTTTTAAAGGCTGCTCATGTAGAAAATTTTTAGCACCATATCAATCAGAAAAACAAAATCCAGTTTCCAGCAATAGATTAATTTTTTTTTATCATCCTATTTTAAAAGACACCAAATTTTCAATTTTCTTACACTAAAAAATTTTTTTATTCATTTTTTTTTCCGCACCTGGGGCTGTTATCGAGTCTTTTCCATGTATAATCAAATACTTTGTCTCTTATTTCCTTTTTTGTGTCTATTTAACTTTTTTCCATCAATTAAAGTGAGAAGTTTTCGGTTTATTATAACGGTAGGGTTAAAACGGTTTGATGAGCAGACCGGGTAATAAGTGCTTCCATAGACTATCCTTTCTTTTTTCAAACATACTGAATTTGATATTTTGTGTCAAACAGTTTATATGAAGGACATTGGTCATTATTTTAAATTTCATTTAAATGTTTAAATGGGGCCGGACGCCCCCTTTTTACGTTTGACAAAGCAAGGCAGGGCGCATTTCTAAAAAGTTGGACAGTTTAGATATTTCCACTAATCACTGGAATCTTTAGATTTGGGAGTCAAAGAGATACAACGAATTGAAAAGATAAGGAAAACTCGAAAAATAAGTTCCCCATTTTTCCTGATGGCTGACTGCAAGGACCGGCAGGCATTCCCAGAATACGCATAACATGAAGGTGCTGAAGCATTTAGCATGCCAGGTTTAGCCTACTACAGGTTCTCCACAAGTTAGAACATATTCATAGTCAATTTTTTCTTTAACGCAATAAGTTCCTGAAGTGCTTTTTCTGCTCTAATTTTTTCCTGTTCAGCTCTCCTGTTAGCCTGTACCGCTTTTATTTTTTCCTGCTTTGCTCTCCTGTCAGCCTGTTCCGCTTTTTTATCAGCTTTCTCAGCTCTCCTGTCAGCCTGTTCCGCTTTTTTATCAGCTTTCTCAGCTCTCCTGTCAGCGTGTTTCGTTTTTATTTTTTCCTGCTTTGCTATTTGCTCAGCTTCATCAGCTCTTTTTTTTTCCTGTTCCATACGTTGTCTTAATTCTGTTTTATAATAATGCTGATAAACAGGATCATGCAATAGTTTTTCATCATCAGGCTGTTGGTATAAATCATCGATGCGAAACTGAAACTGCGGAAGAACTTTTGACCGGATAATATTATCTTTTGTTGGACGTATTTTGTGATAACGTCCATTCTTGCCCAGGCGGTAAAAAGCGGTTTCTTTTCCCTCTCGATCTAAAATGAAATATTCCTTGATACCCAATTGTTCGTATTCAAGTTTTTTGACAACAGTATCTCGTTCAATTGCGGCTTTGTTTGAGTCTGACAAAAATTCAAAACACATATCAAAACATCCGGAGTATGATGTTTCATGAGGTTTCATTTGAACCGGATTGTTCGCATGAATCAAAGCAAGATCCGGTTTTCTGATTGTTATTTTATGGGGTAAATTAAGTTTAAATCCAATTTCAAGTCCAACAAGATTTCCCTCAGAAAAGGTTTTAAGATATTCGATCAACTTGTCCAAAAACCACAAATACATTTGAAAACTTTTAAAATCAGCCATCGGTTTCTCCTCCAAAACACCTGCATTCCATTCATAGCAAACATCAGACATTTCATAATACGTTTGCCAGTAGTCCTCTTCAGAAATATAGACCAGAGGCTTTTTTTCAGGCACGGTATTTCTGTTGATTTTTGGCTGACGTTTTTTTAAAACAGGCCGGTCAAACAATTGGTATAACGGTGGGGTTAAAACGGTTTGATGAGCAGACTGGGTAATAAGTGCTTCCATAGACTATCCTTTCTTTTTTCGAACATACTGAATTTGATATTTTGTGTCAAACAGTTTATATGAAGGACATTGGTCATTATTTTAAATTTCATTTAAATGTTTAAATGGGGTCGGACGACCCCTTTTTACGTTTGACAAAGCAAGGCAGGGCGCATATCTAAAAAGTTGGACCGTTTAGATATTTCCACTAATCACTGGAGTCCCAAAGCTTTCGCTTTGGGACTCACAGAAAAACAACGCATTGAAAAGCGAAGAACTCCAAAAGCTAAAGCTTTAGGACTCCACCCAACTCACAGAAAAACAACGCATTGAAAAGCTAAAAACTCCCAAAGCTAAAGCTTTAGGACTCCACCCAAGAACTTCAAATGGAAAGGTTATTTAATCGCGATTCCTAAGAAAAAAAATCTCTGACTTTTTGGGAATGCGCCCTAAGCGACTCCCAATGTCTATTGATCATATGTCAGACA
>PEAL01000034.1 GCA_002753725.1 Deltaproteobacteria bacterium | reverse complement strand
TTTTTTTTTTTTTTTACAGTCTTGAATGTCGTTACAAAAAATTCATTTTTATTTATAATTTCAGTTGATAAAAGGTTTAATCCTGTTTTTTCAAATAGCATGTTCACGGTTATTTTCACCATACAATGGGCGATTACACGTTTTTTTCACTGATTTTTTTTTCGTGATGAGCCTGCCTGTTGTTTATTTAATGGCATAAAAGTTGCCATGGCTCTATATGCTTTTTGATTGATTCAGAATTCAAAATGATATAGTTTTTTTAATAATGTAAACTTAGCTCCCAAATTATTTGATTGCAAAAAAGATGCGCCGGAATTTCACGCGCGAATGAAACCATCATGACCCGATACCAAAACAATTCTACGTCTGTAGGGCCGACAGTATATAAACGTGTGCTTCGTTTATTGTTTTGTCGAATCTTAATTGTCACTTTCATGCTGGGTCTGGCAACGTTCATCCAGTTTAAAGCCAAATCTTTATCCGAACGATCCCTGATCTGGATCTATACCATTATTATCCTTCATTATGTTTTTTCGTTCTTATATCTGATGTTGCTCAGAAAGAACAAAAACGTATCACTAAACATTTATCTTCAACTGACAACAGACAATATATTGATTACCACACTGGTATATGCCACCGGTGGTATCGGCAGCATTTATTCCTCCTTCTATCATATGGTCATTATTTATGCCGCCTTGTTTTTAAATATGCGTGGGAGTATTATTTCAGCATCCCTGAGCAGTATTTTTTATGGTGTATTGCTCAACCTTGAATTTTACCGAATGGTCCATCCTTTGTATGCGCCCCAAACCGAATATACATTTTCTGCTGGATATGCTTTTGCCAATATTTTTATCTATATTGTTTCATTTTATACCGTCGCATTTTTAGTCAGCGTGATTGTTGAAAAAGAGAAATTCACCCGCAAGCTGCTTGCGAAGAAGGCCAGTGAATTTAATCGATTGGATTTACTGCATCGGCGGATTATTGAGTCTGTTGATCTGGGTATTATTACCATTGACCTTTCCGGAAATATTCAGTCGATGAATCAAGCTGCACAGAACTTGACCGGAACTCAGCTCAAATCAATATTAAAGCAACCGCTGAAAGATGCTTTACCTTTCATATTAAATGATTACAACGATACCGCTCAACAAAAACAATTTCAGAGTGAAAAAGTTGTCCATTTCGTATTAAACAATGAGGAAAAAGTCTTCAGCCTGTCCATTTCCCCATTATTGGATCGTAAGCACATAAAAATTGGCGAGATTCTGATGATTCGTGACATTACACTGGTCAAAGAAATGGAATCACAGGCTGAAAAAAGCAAACGCCTTGCTTTAATCGGCGAAATGGCCGCAGGTCTTGCCCATGAAATCAGGAATCCTCTGGCATCTCTGGGCGGTTCCATTCAATTGCTTCAAAAAAACTTATCCCTTGATCCAAAAAATCAACGATTGATGAATATTATTTTGCGCGGACGAATACAGCTTGAAAATCTGGTCAGAGATTTTTTGCTGCTGTCTAAAAAAAGCCCGCTTCGCAAGGATGAAATTCGTATTTGCGAGCTGATCAAAGAGACCATAGAATCCATAAAATATGCCTCAGCCTGGAATGATAACATTCTTATCAAGCACTCGTGTCAGGTAAATCAGCTTATTTTAGGAAATCATACAGAAATAAAAGAGATCATTTGGAATTTAACATTAAATGCCGTCCAGTCCATGCCGGATGGTGGAATATTAACCCTTAAAAGTCATGAGGTAAACGTTAAACACATGTCCTGTGTATCCATTCAAATCAGCGATACCGGGTGTGGAATTGAAAATGATGATATTCCCAAAGTTTTCACGCCGTTTTATACAACAAAAGAACGCGGTACGGGGCTAGGGTTGGCAATTGTCAATCGAATAACAGAATCCCACGGAGGGAAACTGAGTATTAAAAGCACACGGGGAAAAGGATCTTGTTTTACCATCCTGCTACCAATTATCAATGAACGCTATATAGTCAATCAATGAACAATGTAAAGAAATAAAGAAGAAGGAGGGTTCACATGGCAAATATCTTGGTTGTCGATGACGATAATGACATGAGAGAATTTTTAGACATTTTGCTGGCAGAAGAAGGCTATGAAGTGACCTGCGCAAAAGAAGCAAAGCAGGGACTTTCTTTATGCAAGAAAAAAAAGTTTGACCTGATTATCACTGATTTAAAAATGCCCAAAATCGATGGCATTGATTTTATTAAACGAGTGAAAGAATTTTCTCCGGAAACACTGGTTATTTTAATCACCGGATATGCATCACCTGAAACCGCTTACGCAGCAATGCAGGAAGGTGCCATTGATTATGTCGAGAAAAATTTTGATAATGAAGAATTCAAGCAGCTTGTTCGTGAAGCGTTGAGCAAAAAAGGGGTTCGAGAAGAAGATGCTGAATTTATAAGAGATATTGAAGATGCCGTTCGGTTTGGACGTATCATCGGAAAAAGCAAGGCCATGCTCAAGGTCTATTCTTTGATTAAAAAAGTCGCCCAAACAACGACCAATGTATTAATTATGGGAGAAAGCGGCACGGGAAAAGAACTGGTTGCCGAAGCGATCCATGAAAATAGCGAGCGAAGAGATAAACCTTTTGTCACGATTAATTGTGGTGGCATCCCTGAGACGCTGCTTGAAAGCGAATTGTTTGGATATATGAAAGGATCATTTTCAGGTGCATATTCGGATAAACCCGGTCTTTTTGAGGTCGCCCATGCCGGCACTATTTTTCTGGATGAAATTGGCGAACTTCCTATCTCCCTTCAGGTGAAATTACTCCGTGTCATTCAAACCAAAATTATCCGGCGTGTCGGCGGTTCAAGGGATATTAAAGTGGATGTTCGAATCATATCTGCAACCAACCAGGATCTCCGTGAAAAGTCCAAGCACGGGACGTTTCGTGAGGATTTATTTTATCGCTTGAATGTCATTCCCATCCATATGCCACCGCTCCGCAAGCGAAAAGAAGATATTCCGGTTCTTACGCAGTTCTTTTTTGAAAAATATTCAAAAAAATTCGGGAAAAAAATTAATAAAATTTCATCTTACGCCATTGAATTGCTCTTGAAATATCGTTTTCCTGGAAATGTGCGTGAACTTGAAAATATCATTGAACGAAGTGTCGCTCTGGAAACATCCAATATTGTATTACCTGAAAACATGATCATTACAGATGAAGAAAGCTCAGACTGGAACCGTTTGTATGATATGTCCTTTCCTGATGAAGGCCTGGATCTGAATGACAAAGTTGCAAATATTGAACGCTGTCTGATTAAAAAAGCCCTTGAAAAAGCCAATGGATCAAGAACAAAAGCAGCCGAGCTATTGCAGATCAGTGTGGATTCGCTTCGCTACAGACTTGAAAAACTTGATCTCCGGTGATATACACAGCCTTTCAGTGAAAAAAAACATTGGGATTTGATCATCGTTTCGGCTATTTTCTTACGCTTGTTCTTTGAACGACTGGAGTCCCAAAAGAAATGCTCGAAACGATGATCAGGCCAAACTTTGATTATAAAAAATATTTTGAGAGATGAATGACAACGATTGCCCTACATTTTTTTTAGATCTGGTATATATATTGCTTATGGCAATTATAAACTTCCAGACAACTTATACCTCATTTAAAGAAAAAAAAAGGGGGGTGATAAAACAAGTATTTCATGATATGAAATCAAAAAAAATAAAATTTAATTTTATGAATAAGGAGACAACAATGAAAGAATTTTTTACAAAACGTGATCAGGGTTTTACCCTTGTCGAATTGATGATTGTTATTGCGATCATCGGTATTTTGGCAGCCATTGCAATTCCTAATTTTTTGAGTTATCAGCAAAAAGGTTATGATTCAGCAGCGCAACATGAAGCTGCGAACTATATGAGCATGGCATTGTCGTATTTCGGAAATCTGGGAACAGGTCCTAGTGGCCAGATAACATTAGATGGAACAAATTTTCCAACAGGTTTCGGTCATAATGATGATGTCAATATTTCCGGAAAAATTGCGCAGTTAAGTTCAGGTCAATTGGTTGGAACGATGTTTTTTTGCCACACAAAGTCTTCACAAACTTTCGATATGAAGGCAGAAGCTGGTACTGTCACCAAACAATGATCATTCGCAACGATGGCATTCAAAATGTTAAGTTTAAAGTATGCTTAAAAAGCGGGGAATACCCCGCTTTTTTTGTTTGAAAATCTACGCCAAAGAGACATGAATCGTGTACCAAAATAAAAAAGTACTGATTGTGATGCCTGCATATAATGCAGCAGAAACACTGCTTCAAACCTATACAGAAGTTATCGAGCAGGACTATGTGGATGAAATCATTATTGTAGATGATGCCAGTGATGATGAAACCACGAATATTGCAAAATCTCTTGATAAAGTGACTGTCGTCAGCCATTCTGAAAATATGGGCTATGGAGCCAATCAAAAAACCTGCTATCGTTTGGCGCTTGAATCTTCCGCCGATATTATCATTATGGTCCATCCAGATTATCAATACACACCAAAACTTATACCAGCCATGGCATCCATGATTGGAAATGGTCTCTATCATTGTGTTTTAGGCTCTCGTATTCTGGGTGGATATGCGCTCAAAGGTGGTATGCCCCTTTGGAAATATATTGCCAATCGTTTTTTAACAGCCATTGAAAATCTTCTGATTGGGGCAAAATTATCTGAATACCATACCGGATATCGGGCTTTTTCTAAAGAATTGCTGGAAAAAATTCCAATGGAATGGAATTCAGATGATTTTGTTTTTGACAACCAGATGCTTACCCAAATTGTATGGTTTGGCTATACCATTGCCGAAGTGAGTTGCCCCACAAAATATTTTAAAGAAGCATCCTCCATTAATTTTTCCCGCAGTGTCCGGTATGGCTTTGGATGTCTTTCAGCCGCTATTCGGTTTCGACTGGCGAAAATGGGTTGGATATCAACCAGACAACTTCCTGAACAATGAAAATTGAATTGTCTGCTCAATTTCTTTTGGGGTGTTTTTTTTTAATCCTCCTCATCGCCATTCCTTTTTTCCCCCTTTCAACCTATGATTTTATTGGTTATGATGATGATTCCTATGTGCTTCAAAATCCGCATGTGACCACCGGAATAACGTTTCAGAATATTTATTGGGCCTTTACAAGCGGTCATTCAGCCAATTGGCATCCGCTTACATGGATATCTCACATGCTGGATTGCGCATTGTTTGGGATAAAAGCCGGCGCCCATCATTGGATGAATCTTAACTTTCATATTCTAAATACATTGCTTCTTTTTTTTATCCTTCATGGACTGACCCAGTCTATCCAACGAAGTTTTATTGTTGCTGCACTCTTTGGTATTCATCCTCTTCATGTGGAATCTGTCGCATGGATCGCTGAACGTAAAGATGTACTGAGTACCTGTATGGCGTTGATCAGTATGGGGGCATACATTCGATATGTGGATCAAAAGGGAAGAATACCCTACGTGTGTGCAATCCTTTTTTTCGCACTGTCATTAATGGGCAAACCCATGATGGTAACGCTTCCTTTTCTCTTGCTACTTTTGGATTTTTGGCCCCTCTCAAGGATGCATCTGAAAAAAAGAGTCCTTTTATTGGAAAAAATCCCCTTTTTTATTCTAACGTTTCTCTCCTGCGGGATTACGATATGGGCCCAACAAACATATGGCGCTGTTCAAAGTCTGGCATCGTTACCTTTTTTTATTCGTGTAAGAATAGACCTTGCTGCCTATGGTTGGTATGTATTAAAAACGATTGTGCCCACGAATCTTTCTATTTTTTATCCACATCCTGAAACCCACTTGCCTTTTATTACGATTGCCTGGGGAGTATCAGTCATTGTTTTGGGGGTATGGTGTTCATGGCGATTTCGAGATTCTCATCCCTATATTCTAGTTGGTTTTTTCTGGTTTATGGGTACGCTGATTCCAGTGATTGGTCTGGTGCAGGTGGGCTTGCAAGCTTATGCCGATCGATATTCATATGTTCCACTGATTGGCTTATTTATTGCCTTTACATGGGCCTTTTGCGATTTTATGTCTGAATTGAAAATGGGAAAAAAAATAGCATCAGGCATATTGGCTGGTATTATTACTATTTTTACTGTTATGTGTACAACTCAGGTTCACATCTGGAAAAATGGAACCCGTGTTTTCGAGCATGCGTCACAAGTAATTCCAGATAATTTTGTTGCCATGACACATCTTGGAACGATTCCTCATTTAAAAACAGCTGTTTCAATTCAACCGAATTATATTCCAGCACTGTATAACCTGGGTACAGTCCTTATCCAAAAAGGTAAAATTGACGAGGCGTTGACATATTATTTACGAGCTGTCCATCTAAAGGCAAACCATCCAGACCTGTATAATAATTTGGGGGCCATCTATTACCAACGCAAACAATATGATCTGGCGCGGTCTTATTTTCAAAAAGCCCTCGAAATTTCTCCTTTCCATAATAATGCAAGGCGCAATGTGGAGCAAGTAAATCGTATGGTGCAAGGACAGGATCGTTTGCCATGACAGCATCTTTGTTAAAAAAATATTCTTTGGACATTTTTTTGATATTTGTCATCGTTGTTTGTACTGTGGGAGCGTATTATCCGGTGAGATGGCATGGTTTTATATCTTTTGATGATCCTTTGTATATTCTCGATAATCCCTACATCCAAAATGGCCTGACATGGGAGAATTTGCGCTGGGCTTTTTTTTCGACACGCGGTGGTAGTTGGCATCCATTGACATGGATATCTCACATGATGGATATATCATGGTATGGCCGTGATGCCGGAGGACATCACTGGACAAATTTACAAATTCATGTAATCAGTGCGATTTTATTGTTTATTTTTTTTCGACTTTCAATAAAAAAAATATGGATATCCGCAGCGATCACAGCCTGTTTTGCCCTTCATCCGCTCCATGTAGAATCTGTCGCCTGGGTTTCAGAACGTAAAGATGTATTATCAGTTTGTTTCGCCCATCTGACACTTGTAACCTATGTATGGTATGCCCATCGAACCCTTTTTTACCGAAAAATATTGGTGTTATTCTGTTTTTGTTTGAGTCTGATGAGCAAACCCATGATGGTTACGCTACCGTTTTTAATGTGGGCCATTGATTATTGGCCATTAAACCGATGGCAATTTTTATGTGCAAAGGACTTGATCAAAGAAAAAATAATCTTTTTGTTTCCTGCATTCATTGTGGCTTGTGTTACTGTGTTTTCACAAAAAATTGAAGGTGCCATGACCCTTGTCAATGAATTGCCCTTGTATTATCGTATCTTGAACGCTGGCGTTACATATTTTCTGTATATATGGAAAATGTTTATCCCAACGGGTCTTTCGATTTTTTATCCCCATCCAGGAATAACGATTTCTGCAATTCACTCTGCTTTTGCGTGGGGAGGTATTATGATTATATGTTTGACTGCAAGCTGTTTTAGAAAAACAGTTCCATTTTTTTTTACAGGAACAGTCTGGTTTTTTTTAACCTTACTGCCGGTGATCGGCATTGTTCAAGTGGGAACCCAACAGATGGCTGATCGTTATACGTATTTTCCCATGACAGGTTGTGCCATTGTTTTATTTTTTTGTTTTTCTGCTGGATTTCATCAGATGATAGAAAAATTTCGAAGGACAGATCTTTCGAACAATAAAACGCAATTATTGCCATCAATGCATTGTTCAAAACAATCATGGGTACGTGATAATTTTTTGAAATTCAGGCCTTTGATGACTCTTTCCAATATAAAATTATTTTTGTTTATATTGCTTATTACTGGTTTATTCTTGACAACCTGGAGACAGGTTAACATCTGGCAAAACGACCTGACTTTATTTACGCATGCACTGAACCATACATCAAACAATATTGTTGCTCATATTAGCATCGCTGATGATTGTATGAAAAAAAATCAGATTTCACAGGCAATAGACCATTATCAAAAAGCGATTCTCATCCGCCCATACAATACGAAAGCCTGGCTCAATCTGGGTAAAGCGTATCAAAAAATAAAGCGTTATGATTTAGCGATTCATGCTTATCAAACGATTCTGCAAGTTAATCCCAACGATTTAGATGCACATGTAAATCTTGGCAATCTTTTCGCACAACATGAACACCAGTATGAAAAAGCCTTGGAGCATTACCAGATGGCCTTTAATAAAACCCCCAACAATCCTGTCATTCTAAATAATATTGGAAATATTGAGATGCACCAAAATCATTTGTATAAAGCTCTCTACTGGTATATTCAAGCCATTCATGCTGACAGCACGTATATCTATACGTTTAAGAATCTTGCAATACTCATTGATACAGCACCCGCACAATTTTCAGAAGAACTTCTTGAACAATGTGTACGAAAATTGAAAGACCAGAAACAGGCAAGTAGCTATTTTATAAAACTTAGCCAAATTTTTGAAGCCAATAAAAAAGAATCGCTTGCATCCTTTTTCAAGCAGAAGGCAGCGCTCTATGGTAAGCAGCAAACAAACGATGATTGAAATTTTCAAGAACAAACAGACTCTTTTTAGTTTATGCCTGATGATTGTTTTGACTCTCTTCGCCTACCTTCCCATTTTTCAAGCTGATTTTGCCGGATGCGATGATACCTTATATGTGACTGAAAATGATTGGGTTCGTTCTGGTCTGACGCTGCAAGGTATTTCCTGGGCATTTACCCATTTTCATTCAGCAAACTGGCATCCATTGACCTGGATATCCCATATGCTGGACTGTGAATTGTATGGCATGAATGCCACCGGGCATCACCTGACAAACGTGATCCTTCATATGATGAACAGTGTTCTGGTGTATTTGTTTTTTGTTCTTGTCACAGGAGCTCACTATCGGTCTCTTGCGCTTGCCCTCCTGTTTGCATTACATCCACTTCATGTTGAATCCGTTGCCTGGATTTCTGAAAGAAAGGATGTCTTGTCTACCTTCTGGGGGTTGTTATGCTTGCTGGCCTATTACCGCTACAGTCAAACATTCCGGAGACAGGCTTATTCTTTAATGATGGTCTTATTTTGCCTGTCCCTGATGAGTAAACCCATGCTCGTGACGCTGCCGGTATTGATGATCATTTTAGATATCTGGCCCCTGGAAAGAAATGATGCCAGGCGATTTTGGGATAAAATGCCTTTGTTTATTCCTGTTATAGGGACAGGCATTGTAACTTATGTCGCACAACTTCAAGATCTGGCAGTAAATCCATTTTCAAGCCTTTGTCTGTCCAGTCGAATTATCAATGCATTTATTTCCAGCGTGGACTATTTAAAAAAAACAGTTTTTCCCCTGAACCAGTCTGTTTTATACCCCCATCCAGGCAATACAATGGATTGGTTTTTGGGTGTATTATGCGCATTGCTTTTACTTGGACTGTTGATTGTTTGTATCTGTCAATTCAAGAAAATGCCATTTGCATTGACCGGGTATCTCTGGTTTTTTATTGCTCTTTCTCCGGTGATTGGAATCATTCAGGTGGGGTCACAGTCAATGGCAGACCGATACACTTATGTTCCCCATATTGGTCTCTTCTGGGCTGTTATCTGGACACTTGCATCTTGGGTCAGAAATCGGTTTACACAAATAATGGTTGTTCTAATATTCTGTATTGCATGTATCGGTTATGGTGCAAAAACATATCTTCAAACCCAGTTTTGGAAAGATGGGTCAACGCTTTTTACTCAGGCAATCACAAATACACAAAACAATTATATTGCATATAATAATTTAGGTGTGTGTCTATTTCAAAAAAATCAAGCACAATCTGCCCTGGATCATTTTAATCAAAGCATTGCCATTGAACCCAATTGTCTGGAAGCCAGATTGAACAAGGCTGAATGTTTATTGGCACTGAATAAACGACAAGATGCCATTCTTGAATATCAATGTGTTTTAAAAAAATCACCGGACGATATCAAAGCACATCTTGGTCTGGCTGAACTTTACCGGAAAGGACGTCAATTTGAAACCGCCATTGAACAATGTCAAACAGCCATGAAACACACATCTGCCCCTGAGCCGGTGTTTGTCAAACTTGCAGATATATTTGAGGAGATTGGAGAATTAAAAAAAGCCGCATATTTTTATCATCAGGCCCTTTTGCTTCATTCTGTTTCCCCTATCACGCATTATCAATACGCTCGGGTACTGGTCTCTTTAAAAAAATTCCAGGAAGCCATTGATCATTATCAACAAGCCATTGATCTTGATCCCACGTTTGCCAAAGCCTATAACAGCCTGGGAGCGCTGTATGCGTGGAATGATCAAATTGTTAAAGCGTTTAAATACATCTCTATTGCTCGAAAACTTGCTCCAAAAGATCAGGAAATTTTAGAAAATTATAAAAAAGTCAGTTTATTAATGCATCAATAGAAAAGAAGGAAAGGTGTCAAAGCTATTCACAAAAATTTTGTAAAAAATTTTAATTTTTTTAAAGAAAAAACTTATGGAAAACAATCATATCCTGACTGAGTGTTGAAAAAATACTTGTCAACCAACCATTCGATGTTTTATGATGTTCAGTTCATTAATCATAGCAAGCAGGTCATACGAATGATTTTATCTTTTAAAGACAATAAATTGTATCCAATTAAAGAAAAGATTGAAGCCAACATCCGGCTTGAATTTAAAGATGGGTTGACGCTATATGACAGCAATGATCTTATTGGCGTTGGCGCATTGGCAGATTTTATCCGAAGAAAACGTCATGGGAACAAAACTTTTTATATATATAATCAGCATATTAACTATACAAATATATGTAAAAACAGATGTTTGTTTTGTGCCTTTGCCCGCGAAAGACATGAAAAAGGGGCATATATGTATTCCGCTCAGGATGTGCATGAAATGCTGATAAAAAATAAACATGCGCGTATTCGAGAAATACATATGGTTGGGGGAATTCATCCCAATGCACCGTTTGAATATTATCTGGATTTGTTGAAAACCATTCATTCGGTTCGACCAGATGTTCATATCAAAGCCTTTACAGCCGTTGAAATTGATCATTTTTCATCGATTTCAGGCCTGTCATTGTCCGATACCATTAACACGCTCAAAGATGCGGGTTTGGCGATGGTTCCTGGGGGTGGGTCGGAGGTTATGAGTGATCGGATTCACGATGAATTGTTTCCTAAAAAAATAGGCCGACAACGATGGATTACTGTTATGAAAGCTGTTCATGCAGAAGGTCTGACCTCCAACGCCACCATGCTATATGGACATATAGAAACACCGGATGAACGCATTCATCATTTGATTCAACTCAGGGAGATTCAAGATGAAACCAATGGTTTTACCGCATTTATTCCCCTGGCATTTCATTCTGAAAATACAAAATTATCGCATATTTCGCCAACATCCGCGTTTCTGGATCTTAAAACGACTGCCATTGCACGCTTGATGCTGGACAATTTTGATCATATCAAAGCCTACTGGGTAATGCTTGGTGAAAAGCTGGCTCAGGTAGCGCAAACATTTGGTGCAGACGATCTGGATGGAACGATCATTGATGAAAAAATTACCCATTCTGCAGGTGCCCGCTCATCAAAAGGGTTGACACGGGATCAATTGATTCACATGATTCGTTCAGCAGGTTTTGAACCTGTTGAAAGAGATTCCTTTTACATGCCTGTGGGATAATCATTATGAACACAATAGATTCAATTATCGATACGGTCTATCAGGGAAACCGCATTCAAGCCGATGAGGCTGAAATTCTTTACCACAATGCCCCGCTTCTGACACTTGCCAATCTTGCCGATGAGATAAGGCACAAAAAACATCCTGACCCCATCGTAACGTTTGTTGTGGACCGAAATATCAACTATACCAATATTTGTATTTCCCGATGTAAATTTTGTGCTTTTTGTCGACCATCAGACCATCCGGAAGCATACGTTCTTTCAACTGAAGATTTGGATCAAAAAATTCAGGAAACAATTGATCTGGGCGGAACCCAACTGCTTCTGCAAGGAGGGCTTCATCCGGATCTGTCATTTTCTTATTATCTGGAACTGATGGACCATATCAAAAAAACGTTTGATATACACATTCATGGCTTCTCACCGCCTGAAATTGAGCATATTTCGCGTATTGCCGGATTGACCTTTCGTGAAACAATAAAACGTCTCAAACAGGCGGGACTTGATTCTATGCCCGGTGGAGGGGCTGAGATTTTGGTTGATGCCGTCAGATGCCATATTTCTCCAAATAAAAGTGATACCAACACCTGGCTGTCAATCATGAAAACAGCGCATGAAGAAGGTTTACCCTCATCTGCCACCATGATGTTTGGTCACATTGAAACCCCGCAACAAATGATCAGCCACATGATTCGAATCCGGGAACTTCAAGATCAAACCCACGGCTTTACAGCCTTCATTCCCTGGACCTTTCAGCCACAAAACACTCATATTCATGTTCGAAAAGCAACAGCATGGCAATATTTGCGTGTTCTGGCCTTAAGTCGAATTGTCCTGGATAATGTGCCCAATATTCAAGCATCCTGGGTGACACAGGGCGACAAGATTGGACAACTGGCATTGACATTTGGCGCCAATGATCTGGGCAGTACCATGATTGAAGAAAATGTGGTTTCTGCAACAGGCGTTCATTTCAGGCTGTCCAAACAAGATATGATACGACTCATACAAACAGCAGGATTTGAGGCTGCTCAACGCAATTGTACATATGATATATTGCGATGTTTCAAGGCTGGCAAGAAGACTTTAATTTGATTGCATTGATGAACAATAAAACGCTATTTCTTATCAAACAGTTGATTCCAGGTATCACTGATATGCTTGCCAACATCATTGAATCCTTTTTGAACCGATTGCTGTGTTCTTTTCATTACAGAGGGGTGTGATGGATGAACAGGATATTTTCCTGTGCGGGCAACTTCTTTGGCCAGTTCACAGGCATTCTGTTCATTGCTGGCCACACCACTAATCAACGCCGCAGCAATACCAGCCGGACCAAACAATATCATTCCGCCAACAGCTTTTCCAATGGTCCAGGCCGCTTTGGTCAAATCCATTTTTAAATGAGGATTTTTAAATGTCCCACCCAATTTAAACGGTTCAGACAATTCGCTCAAGCTGAGGCTGAATTTCCCCAGGCGTCCAGTATTCAGTCCGCTTTTGGGTAAGGGTTTAATTGAAATATCAATGGTTTCTTTACCAAAATCCACTTTTCCGGCTCCTACAATACGCATTTGGTCAGAATCAAGCATCATCATTGTTGCATCAGCAAGGCCATCGTTAATATCAAAGCGGCAAACCATGCATTGAACGAGAGAATAATTGTTTGTTTTCATCGGGTTGATTAATCGTATCACATTGGAGCTTAGCTCTCCGCCAAACATGTTTATATACTTGTTGTAAATTTTACCTTCACCCATTTGAACAATGATATGGCCGTTTAAATGGATCATCCATTCTTTTGTGGAGTGTCCCTGCGTATTTAATGATAATTTTATATCAGGGCTACCATCAAAAATTTCAGTAATTGCCAGTTCTTTGAGCATCTGTCCGATGTTCATAGTTGATGTTTCAACAGTTGCGGTGATAACGCCTTTTTTTTGTCCATTTTCTATATTCAAATTTCCTTTAATGGTTCCCCCGCCAATACTTGCAGAAAAAGGTTTTAAGGTAAAACTCGTGGGCGTTAAGCGTATATGTGTATTCAAATCATGAATTGCCAGACGAGGAGTCATCAATGTGTGAACACGAAGGGCTGAAATAAAATCCATATTAAGAAAAGAATCTGGCAGAAACTGTTCATACGAAAATAGGTCGGGGTCTTTATCTGTGGGGGGATTCTTAGGTGGCGATGTGATAAATGGCCGAAGATCAATGGTGTCTGCTTCGAGAACGAGTTTGATTCCCGGTCGAACGCGATTTAGATTTAATTCTCCCAGTCCTTTAAGCGTGTTATTTCCCAAAAAAAGATCAACAGCGGCTTTATAGTGATGATCGGCTTGTTCTGCTACAGCCATTTGGATGTGATAGGGACCATCGATAGGGGCAGACACGCCTGCCATATTTAAAAATGTTTCCAGTTGTTTTCCCTGACAAAAAGCGTTTAATTCAATACCTTTAAATGACAACACATCTTGAATTTTGCCAGTCAGTGATACATCCATCCCGCCGCCTTTAGCAGAAAGATCAATGGGAAAATTTTGATGAGCATCCAAAAGACTGTTGATACTTCCCAAAGAGCCCTGAATATCAAAGACATGGTTGCGATATTTTCCAATAGCCTTGACAGAAACAGGTTGATATAGACCCGTGGCACTGACATTGATTTGATTCATTGTCAGGGTCATCTGTTTTGCTTCCATAGCGTTTTGATAGGCCAATCGAACGGTTTTCAAACACACATTTTGAAAATTTATTTCAGAAATAGAAAATTTTTCTTCAGACGAAGGAAATTGCTTCGTCGGTTGATTCGTGGGTAATTGGTCAAGGGTCAGGTTCGATGTTCCATTTTTGTTGATTTCAATGGATAAGTCAATGTCTTCCAGAATAAACCGCTTAATATATATGATTTTTTTTATTAATGGCCACAGTTGAATCTCTAATTGCAGTTGACCCACCTGAAGCATATGGGGTTGGTCGCTCCAGGCAGCATTTTCAAAACGGACTTGAGAAATACGTATCTCTGGTGTAAATCCCATATAAAAATGAATATTGCCCTGGATTGAAAGTTTTCTGCCAGTGGCGTCCATTACCGCTTTTTCGATAACAGGCTTGAGATGATTGTAATCATAGGTGAAAAGGAAGATAAATAATCCGCCCAAGCCGGATATGATGACAATCAAACATATTGCGAGCCATTTGATGAAACGTTTCATATTCAAAAAAATCCTTAATCACTATTCACTGTTTATTTGATTTATATCGTGATATTATATTTAATAGTCTTATGATGAATACGCGATCTTCGAGTTGCTGGTTTTTTCGTAGAGACGCATGGCTGTGCGTGCTGGCAATTAATGACGATGCATAGCATATAACATAAATACATATTAAATTCAGGAGAAAAACATCGTGAAAATTATACGTAAAATTATTGAGATTGACGAAGAACGATGTAATGGCTGTGGGCAATGTGTTCCTTCATGTGCAGAAGGCGCCATTGAAATCATTGATGGCAAGGCAAAAGTTATTGGTGATCAATTTTGTGATGGTCTTGGAGCATGTATTGGTGACTGTCCTCAAGATGCTTTAGCCATTGTTGAAAGAGAAGCAGATGAATACGATGAAACGGCGGTAGAAAACCGACTGAAAGAAAAAGAAAAAAAGGAAGCCCCAACTTTCTCAGGATGCCCATCTGCAAAGATGTTTCAATTTTCACAACCAACGGAGTGTCAATGTACTCAACAACCATCAATCATTAAAGCACCCAGGTCTGCATTGACCCATTGGCCGATTCAAATCAGACTGATCCCACCAACAGCGCCCTTTCTAAAAAACGCAGCACTTTTAATTCTTGCAGATTGCTGCGCTGTTGCATATTCAGGCTTGCATGCAGACCTGTTAAACGGAAAAGTTGTGATGATGGGGTGTCCCAAATTTGATGACACAGAATTGTATGTTCAAAGATTTACAGAAATATTCCAACATGCTAATATCAGAAACATTACAATTGTTGTCATGGAAGTGGTGTGTTGTTCAGGGATGCCATTAATGGTTCAAAAAGGGATGGAAAACGCTCAAAAAGATATTCCTATAAAAAATATTGTTATTAGCGCCAGAGGGAAAATCCTTTCTGCATAGAAGCAACGAAGATAGATGATAAAAAATGAATGAAAAGAAAAAAATCGAAATATATACAGATGGCGCATGTAATCCCAACCCTGGACCTGGCGGATGGGGGGTGGTTATACTTTATCCCAATCAGGAGATACCCGTTGAAATGAACGGTGGTGAAGCGAACACAACGAATAATCAGATGGAACTGATGGCATCAATAAAAGGATTGGAATCATTCACAGAACCGCAAGAGAATATTGTTTTATACACAGACTCAAAATATATCCGCAAAGGGATTACACAATGGATTGATATCTGGAAAAAAAATGGATGGCAAACGACAGAAAAAAAATCGGTGAAAAATGAATCTCTCTGGAAACGATTGGATACCATTGCACAAAAACATCAGGTCACATGGAAGTGGGTCAAAGGCCATGCGGGCAATCAATGGAATGAACGGGCTGATGAACTCGCACGAAAAGGAATTCCAAAAGTATCAAAGATTCTGCCATTGGATGATCAAGCGGCGATTCATATATTTACAGGCGTCTCTTTTTTAACAAAAGAAAAAATTGGCGGGTGGGCATCATATCTGCGATTTAAAACCCATACCAGAAGCATTTGTGGAAAAGTAGACAATACAAGCAGCAATCGTATGCATATTCTTTCTGCTGTTCAGGGCTTGCAATTAATCAAAAAAAAATATCCTGTCCACATATATACTGTGTCAGGTTATTTAAAAGATGCCGCATCTCGCTGGATACACAACTGGCAAAAAAACAACTGGCAGACCAAAGAAGGAAAACCTGTTAAGCACAAAGATTTATGGATAACATTAAATCCATTAGTAGAAGCTTATCAACTATCCTGGCATCTTGTTTCAAAAAAACATTCTCCTGAAGAAATGAGCGTTGTCAAAGAGATGGCAAGAAGCATCCTGAAAAATAATTGACTTGAGGGTCGTAAAATATAAAATTTGATGATGACATCGATGTGAAAAAAATTATAAGAAAAAAGTTAAAAGTGATTTCCATCGTGTCTTCACCTTTAACTTTTCACTTTTAACAATCATTATTTGCCTTTATTGCGCTGATGGCGAGTTCGGGCTAATAATTTTCTGTGTTTGTGTTTACGCATTTTTTTTCTGCGTTTTTTAATCACACTACCCATGAAAGATTACCTCCTGATGAATTATTGCATTTTATCGTTGCAATTTTGGGTTTATATCATTATCTTGTAATCGTTGTCCACCATTTTTTCAGCGAAAGGGTAACCATGAAATCAGATTTTTTGACACATACACCCTTTGACCAACCCAGAACTTTTGACCTGGAACAATTGCGAACCATGTATCAGGCCGTTGATATGGCCGAAGAGTTGGTCAGTAATGCCTATCAATTATCTTCACGTCAATGGCAGAAAAATCCATATGACATTAAAACCCTGACAGATTTATCAACCGATGAAGTCGCTGATACGCCTTATGCACAGCTCATTCGGTATCAGGCCCGAAAAAAACAATCTGAATTCAGCTCTGCTAAATATGATTACTATAAAATATGTGTTCAAGATCATAACATTTTATCTGTATCTCACATAAATCAGACCATTCAGCTTTTCCCTTTTGTTTTATATATCATCACCCATGAGTTGATTCATATCGTCCGCTTTAGCCGGTTTCTTCATCTTTTTCATGCCACAGAAGCCGAAAGGCTTGATGAAGAACGCCGTGTTCATGGAAAAACCAGAGAAATCCTTGCACATTTAAACATGCCTTCACTAAAACCCATTTTGAATTTTCAAGGATGGGTTTTCTAAATTTTTTTAATTTTTTATCTGCTTAAATCCTTGACAACAAAAAAACGATACCTATATTTTTTTTCAAAGGGAAACATTTCTGTTGAACAACTTTTCAGATGATTTAATCCATACAATTTAAGTATCATCTGATCATCTGAAAAATTATTTTAGGAGGTCATCATGCCGATCTATGAATATGAATGTGAAAGCTGTGGTCAAATAGAAGAAGCCTGGCAAAAAATGTCAGATGCACCATTAAGCACATGCAATAAATGCCAGGGCAGCTTGCATAAAATTGTTTCACAAAGCAGTTTTCATTTAAAGGGCACTGGATGGTATGTAACCGATTATTCAGGAAAAAAACAAACTGAAACAGCTCAGACCAAAGAAAAGTCTGCAACAGATAATAGTGGGACAGATACCCAATCGTCCAAAGAAACGAAGACTGCTGCAAAAACATCTTCGGAGTAATTACCTACCTGATCTGAATTGATTATTTTTCATACAATCAGGTCGAACAGGTAACAACATCACCTGATCATAGTAAATGTTGATATTTCAATACAGATGGTGTTCGCTGTTCATGGATTATCATCAATTAGGATGTAAACGGTTGTTGTAACCCTTGTGTTATAACAAAAACGTATAAATTTATTTTCAATAAAAAGGAGAGGTTATCAATGAGTATTAAACCTTTACAAGATCGAATTTTGGTCCAACGCGTTGAGGAAGAATCCAAAACAAAAGGCGGAATCATTATCCCGGATTCTGCAAAAGAAAAACCTATTGAAGGAAAAGTTATTGCAGTGGGAAGCGGAAAAGTCAAAGAAGATGGCGTCCGTGTACCAATGGAACTTAAAGTAGGCGATAAAATTTTATTTGGAAAATATTCAGGCACAGAGGTAAAAATCGATGGTGAAGAATATTTGATCATGCGCGAAGATGATGTTCTTGGCGTAATTGAATAAAACAAACATAAACAAAATAAATATAAGGGGATAAAAAATGTCTGCAAAAGAAATTAAGTATGATTCAAAAGCCAGAGAAGCCATGCTCAAAGGCGTCAGAACACTTGCTGATGCCGTGGTCGTGACGCTTGGCCCAAAAGGTAGAAATGTTGTTATTGATAAGTCTTGGGGATCTCCCAATGTCACTAAAGACGGCGTAACCGTTGCAAAAGAGATCGAACTCGAAAACAAATTTGAAAACATGGGCGCACAGATGGTTAAAGAAGTTGCCAGCAAAACCAGTGATACTGCTGGTGATGGTACAACAACTGCAACCGTTCTGGCACGAGCTATTTACGAAGAAGGTCAAAAATTGGTTGTTGCTGGAAATAACCCCATGTCAATCAAACGTGGTATTGAAAAAGCGGTTTCAGTGATTGTCAAAGAATTGGCAGCCATGAGCAATTCAACAAAAGATCAAAGAGAAATTGCTCAGGTAGGAACTATTTCTGCAAATAACGATGAAACCATTGGTAATATCATTGCAGAAGCCATGGAAAAAGTGGGTAAAGAAGGTGTTATCACTGTTGAAGAAGCCAAAAGCATGGACACTTCTTTAGATGTTGTTGAAGGTATGCAGTTTGATCGTGGTTACCTTTCACCTTATTTTGTAACCGATTCTGAAAAAATGGTTTGTTCCATTGAAGAGCCTTATATTCTGATCAATGAAAAGAAAATCAGCAGCATGAAAGATCTTCTGCCCGTTCTTGAGCAAATTGCCCGAACAGGAAAGCCCTTGTTGATTATTGCTGAAGATGTTGAAGGCGAAGCATTGGCAACATTGGTTGTCAATAAACTCCGTGGAACGCTTCAAGTTGCAGCTGTCAAAGCACCAGGATTTGGTGATCGACGAAAAGCCATGCTTGAAGATATCGCCATTCTCACAGGTGGAAAAATGATTTCAGAAGATTTAGGTATCAAACTGGATTCAATTTCTCTTGATGACCTGGGAACGGCCAAACGAATTAATATCGACAAAGACAATACAACCATCGTTGATGGTGCTGGTGCACGCAGTGATCTTGAAGGTCGTGTCAAACAAATCCGCGCTCAAATTGATGACACAACATCCGACTATGATCGAGAAAAACTTCAGGAACGTCTGGCCAAACTGATTGGTGGCGTAGCAGTGATCAATGTCGGTGCTGCAACCGAACCTGAAATGAAAGAAAAGAAAGCTCGCGTTGAAGATGCATTGAATGCAACGCGTGCGGCTGTTGAAGAAGGTATTGTTGCCGGTGGTGGTGTTGCCCTGGTTCGATGTCTTCCTGCTCTTGAAAAAGCAACCTTTGATGCTGAAGAACAATTGGGTGCCAATGTTGTTAAACGCGCTATTGAAGAACCGCTTCGACAGATTGCGAACAATGCTGGTGTTGAAGGTTCAGTTGTCATCGACAAAGTTAAAAATGCCAGTGGTCCTTTTGGCTACAATGCCAATACCGGCGTATATGAAGACCTGATCAATGCTGGTGTTATTGATCCTACAAAAGTGGTTCGATTTGCACTTCAAAATGCAGCCAGCGTTGCTGCTTTAATGCTCACAACCGAAGCCATGATTGCTGATGCCCCTCAAGATAAGCCTGATATGCCTATGGGCGGCGGCGGCGGCGGCATGGGCGGCATGGGCGGCATGGGCGGCATGGGCGGAATGATGTAATTCTAACTTTCTTTTAGCATCACCTCTCAATATATGTTTTTAGATTAGATCGGGGGTTATCTCCGATCAGACTAAAACTATAGAACGCCAAACGCTTCTATATTATACATAAAAAAAAAGCCCTGGAATTTTTTTCAGGGCTTTTTTTATATACCCTTGCCCTGTTCATTTTTTTTGAGAATTTTTTTTCATGCCTCATTGACTTTATCATTTTTATCATATACATGTTATTTAATATTTTTCTTTTCAACTATTTATCTCACCTGAGAGCTTTTTGCTATCCAGGAGTTATTACATGAATAAAAAATTATTAAATTATCTTGTTTGTCCAAAAAGCAAAACAAAATTACATTTAGAAGATACAATCATTGATAAAAAAGGAAGAATTCAATCTGGTTTTTTAGTATCAGAATCAGGATTGAAATATCCGATCATCAATTATATTCCCAGATTTATTCTGAATGATCATTATACAGATTCATTTAGCATACAAAGAAAATATATTGAGAAGAGATTTTCAGAATGGCATGTTGAAAAAAACAGATACAGGATATTTGAAGAATCAACCAGGATCCCCCTGGATACCTGTGATAAAAATTCAATTTTTTTAGATGCTGGCTGTGGATATGGACGCTTTTGCGAACTCGTTTCCAGTTATCATCATGAGATCATCGGTGTAGATATGAGTTCAACATCAATTGAACTTGCGTATCAATATATTGGAGACAGAGACAACGTTCATCTAATACAGTGCGATTTAACCGAACTTCCGTTTCAATCGGCTGCATTTGATTATATTTTTTCCATTGGTGTACTCCATCATACCCCTGCCCCTTACCACTCCTTCTCAAAGCTTGTGCCATTTCTAAAATCAAAAGGTCAAATAAGCATCTGGGTGTATCCTCCTGAGATGAAAAAAATTGACAATTTAATCAGACTGATAACAACACGTTTACCTGAAAGACTTGTTTTTTATATGTCAATGATAATGCCTTTTATCTATATGTTTTACAAAAAAATCAGAAGGCGATCGCTTCCAGAAGATTTTCGATATTGGCCTTGCACACTGTCATTTTTTGATAGCTGGACACCTGAATATGCATCTGTTCATTTGCCAGAGGATGTCAAACAATGGTTTATCGACTGTTCCCTTCAAAACATCACCATTCTAAAAAGAAGAACAGCCTTAACTGCATTTCAAACCTAAAAATTATTACATTTATTAAAAAGGAGAGATTCTATGAAAAAATCGATTTTCAATTGTATCTTGCTTTCATTGATTGGGTGGATACTTGTCTCGAACGCCGCTGCAATGGAATTAACCATTGCCTGTGAGAACAAACAGGATTTTCCAACCGTGATGGGAAACAGCACAGACATTCTAACAACCAATCCTGGTATGGGGGTTGAGGCTGTCTATCAGCTTGAAAAAAGATTGAATCTGAAAATTACCATTAAAAGACTGCCGTGGAAACGGTGTCTGGCAGAGATGAAAAAAGGCAATGTTCAGGGCGTATTTACCGCCAGTTTCAAAGAAGAAAGAAAGGACTTTGGTCGGTATCCAGAAATTGATGGCAAAGTGGATCCTTCCAGAAGATTCACTTCTGCATCGTATGCATTGTATCGAATGAAAGGGTCTGATGTTCAATTTGATGGAAAAAAATTTGATATCAAAGGAAAAGTTGGAGCCCCCTCAGGGTATTCCATTGTGGATGATCTGAAGAAAAGAGGTTTGGACGTCGATGAGGGCCCCAGCACTGAAAATGATTTTAAGAAAATGATGAAAGGTCGTATTCACGCGGTTGCCGCTTTGGAAATGACCGGTGATTATTATCTTATGGTCAATCAGGATATGAATCAAACGATTGAAAAAGTTGATCCACTGATCGTTGAAAAACCTTACTATTTTATGATCTCTTATCAATTCTATGAAAGCAATAAAGAACTGGCCGAAAAAATTTGGACCACAATTGCTGAAATACGCATGGATCCTGACTTTCAAAAACAGTTGAAAAATTATTTTTAGATTTGTCCTGAAAGTGTTTAGAGTCTAAAAGACCAAGGGAATACACGCCTCCTTGTTTGCAGCGATGCATCAGGAACAAGGAGGCATGTCGTTACATTCAAGTTTATTGTCCAAAAGCCCGAATCATCATCGGTAGCGCGATAAAGGTTCCAAGCGAGCTTCCCAAATTCGTAAAAACGACCACTAAAAGAATTCGTGTTACAGAGTTTTTCCAAAAACCTTTGAATGAACCAATGTCGTCGGCCAATTGTTGGAAATCTTTGACTTTTGGTTTACGGGCAAAAGCTTCAACAAGCCCCGATACCCATCCCGCAGCAATCATCGGATTTAATGATGTCAATGGTGCTGCTAAAATGGCTGATACAATTGTTAAGGGATGAGCCAATGCCAGGCAGGCCCCCAGTCCAGCCAATGATCCATTTGCAGCAACCCACCACCAAATCATATCGGTACCTACAGAGGTGCCGGCCTTAAAAAAACCAATAACAATTAAAGCAATAATTAATGACGGAAGGCCCCATTTGAAAATAAGCGTTGTTTTTTTGGGCGGCGGTCGTTTTTCCAGCGCTTCAATATTGACCGGCGTGTCCATTTGAGAAAGAACACCCGGTATGTGACCTGCACCCAAAACAGCAACAATGTGTTGACCTGTTGCTGTCCGAATTTTTTCAAGCAGATATTGGTCGCGTTCATCAATGAGAATGTTTCGCATTTCAGGCATGGTACGACCAATTTCATTGATAACAGTTTCGAGCATATCCTGTTCTTTGAGTTGTTCGATTTCAGATTCCTGGATTTCATCCAAAGATCCCGCAGACAATAACAACTCGAAGACCAGACGTAATTTTTTCCACAAGTTAAGGCAGTGCCATGCACGGGTCAAGGTTGTGCGGATATCTCGATCAGCAAGTTCAACGTTTGCATTGATCGCTTCTGCACTGTCTATGGCCTGAATCATTTCACTGCCGGGTTTAATATCCAGACGGTCGGCCATTTTCTTTTGAAAGGCGGCCAATATCAGATTGGAAAGCAACAAAAAAGCTTTTTTCTCTCGAATAACCGTGACAATATTCGTATTTTCCCATTGTTCTTTTTTGATAATGGATTGATACCTTGATTCGCATAATTCCACGCAAACGGTTTCAGGTTTTTCATCTTCAATAACCGATTGGACCAGTTTTACACTTTCTTTGGATATATGAGCAGTACCAACCAGAACAATTTTTTTATTTTTGTACGTAATACGATGTACGTTTGGATGTTCAATCATCTTTTTCCGGGCATTTGATGGTTAAATCATAATCAATATTTTTGAGTTGTTTTTGAAACCCTTTTCGGCTGGTCAAATTGATGACCAACGGATTGGTTACATGAGCCTTAATTTTTTCTTCTGGCACTTCATCGCCAACTTTGACCTTGGATACCATTAATAAAATGGCTAAATCCTCGATTTTATCAGCACCAATATCTTTGGCTTCTTCATCGGTCAACACGAATTCATAATTAAACCCAAATGCAAAGGGGTCTATCACATGAAATGCAAGATCAGGATCTTCCAGAGATTGCAACCAAAATAAAAAGGGTGCATCTCCAGCTTCAATGTTATGAAAAAGTTTGTATTTAGTAAATTCTTCAAACCCCGGAATTCCATGGGGAAATGTAATAACGGTGTCATCGAATTCAACCTCTCCAAATCGTGTTGTTTTGATGGGCATTGTTTTTCCTTTCAATGTGTTGGTGGATTACTGTCATAATAATCCAGATTACTGAAAAAAATACATGGCTACAATTTTTTATTCGTTTTGTATTTGCTTTGATTGTGCATATTTTCAAATGATAAGCAATACAAAAAAGATAAAGAACAAGATAAAAAAATGATACTTGATATAATTATCGAATTTCGATAGAAAAAACTTAAAAAGAATTCCTCTATTAAAATCGTATTTCAGAAAGGAGCATCAAGACTATGGAAAAATCCTTAGAAAATGGAGATATCTTGTTGGAGTCTGGTACCAATGAGGTTGAGATTGCAGAATTTTTTCTGGGTTCACAGAGTTATGGTGTCAATGTTGCCAAAATTAAGGAGTTTGTCCCATATAATGCGGTTTCAATCACACGAGATCTCAATGCTCCCAGAGGAATGGTCGGTGTTTTTATGCTTCGCGGGGACCTTATTCCATTGATTGATCTGAATGTGTTTTTGAACCTGACCCGTCAGGACTCATCAGATCGCAAAGTTATTCTGGTCACTGAATTCAATAACATGATTACCGGCTTTGTTGTCGATGGTATCAATCAAATACACCGGTTGACATGGGAAGATTTAAAAATAATCAATCCGGTGATGAAACAGCATACCGATCGATTGACAGGTTCAGTACACCATCAGGATTCGGATATTTTAATTCTTGATTTAGAACATATCATCAGTGAAATATTTCCTGTCCAGACAGCTCTAAAGCATGAAGCCTTTGAAAAAAAAATAGATACAAAGCCTTCTATCATCGAAAAACGTGCGAATAAGAAAATTCTTGTTGTTGATGACTCGAGCATTGCCAGAGAATCTATTCACCGTGGCTTACACACAGCCGGTTATGTGGCAATCAAAATTTTGGACAACGGAACGGCTGCCATGGAATATATTGAAAAACTGACAGAGCAATCAAAAACCCATAAGCAGCCATTCAATAATTATTTAAATTTGATTGTTACAGACATCGAAATGCCCCAAATGGATGGGTTAACCCTGTGTAAGAAAGTGCGCGAACGGGTCAACGTTGAGATTCCGATCATTATATTTTCTTCGCTAATTACCGAACAAATGACGCTGAAATGTAAATCTGTAGGAGCCAGTGGGTATGCAACCAAACCCAATATCGGACAACTGGTTGAACGTATGGATTCTGCACTAAATATTATCAATGAATGATTGTCAGGAAGATTTTTGTTGTGCAATGTATCGCTCCAAACGATTCATACCTTCTTCAATGTTTTCAATAGAATTGGCGTATGAAAAACGAAGGTAGCCCTCGGCATTTTTTCCAAAATCAATACCCGGAGTTACGCCCACATGGGCTTTTTCCAAAATATCAAAGGCCAGTGAATAGGAATTCTCAGAAAGGTGCCGGGCATTGACAAAAACATAAAAAGCTCCCGTGGGTTCAACCGGAATTTGAAACCCCATCTGTTTCAGTCGTTTAACCATATATTTTCTACGTTTATTGTAGATGTTTTTCATTCTTTTGATGTCTTCACCGGCTTCTTTCAAGGCCGCTATCCCTGCAATTTGAGTAATTGAATTGGCTGAAATAAAAAAGTTTTGTTGTACTTTCTGCATGGGACGAATAAAGCGTTTGGGTGCAATTAAATAGCCAAGCCGGAGTCCGGTCATAGCATAAAGTTTTGAAAAACCATTTAAAACAAAAACATCGTCCGAATATTCCAGAACGCTATGTTCTTTTCCCTCATAAACCAGACCATGATAGATTTCATCGGAAATGGTAAGCAGGGGCAAATTGACAATTTCCTTGAGGCAGGTTTCTGACAACAGTGTTCCCGTCGGGTTGGACGGCGAGTTGATAAATATGGCCTTTGTTTTAGGACCAATGGCCTCATGAACCCGATCAATTTGAAATTCATAATTATCAGACTCATAGACAGGAATTGTCAGGGGCGACCCTTTCAAAAATTGAATAAAATTAGGATAACAGGCATAATGTGGATCTGAAATAATGACTTGATCCCCGCATTCCAGAAGTGTTGAAAATAAAATAAACATGGCGGGTGACGTTCCAGATGTCACCAGAATTTGTTCCGGATGAATGGTCACGCCATAAGTATTTAAATAGTATTCGCAAATAGCTTCACGCAATTCTATTGTTCCAAGACTATGCGTATAATGGGTCTGTCCATCATGAACCGCTTTACAGACAGCATTTTTAACACATTCCGGAATATCAAAATCCGGTTCTCCGACTTCAAGATGAATAATATTCATACCTTGATGTGTCAACTCATCAGCACGTTCCAACACATCCATAACAATAAATGGTGTGATACCCTGAGCTCGTTTTGAGATCATCATGTCTCCCTGAAAAAATTTTAAATTAATTATGGGTAAAAGTGTTGCCTTTATATTAAGTTTTGCTGAAAATCAAGGATCTTTATGATTCTTGCCCAATGATTTAATTACCAGGTAATAATATTTGATACACGACTGGACTTGTGCTAATGTTGACAATGTTTTGCGGAGAGCCTTTTTAGTGATTATAGAATTAATTGGGATTGGATCATCGTTTCGGCCATTTTCTTACGATTGCTATTTGAATGACTGGAGTCCAAATCTTTAGACTTGGGCGTCATTCCATCTAAAAATATGGCAGTCCCAAAAGAATGCTCCCCAGAATCAGTTATAATCAGCATATTTTATGTCCATTATTCATGAGAACATGAAAACTTGATGCCACAACATTTAATTTGGAGGTTTCAAATGAGTTCTGTTCAAACCGTATTGAAAACAAAATCCATGCATGATAGCGGATTCCTTTACAGTTCCTTTTATGCCAGGCCGCGTGCTAAATTGAAAACACAAATAAAAAGAAAACGAGAACCTGAAATCATTTATCCAGAAAGTGATGGTAAACCTATGGCTGACAACACGGTACAATATAAAAAAATTGTAATGATTAAGGAGAATCTGGAACGTTTATTTGCCAATGATGACACTGTTTTTATTGCAGCGGATTTGTTCTGGTACACTGTAAAAGGAAATATACATACCAAATTGGCCCCTGATGTCATGATTGCATTTGGAAGGCCCAAAGGAGATCGAAGATCATATCTCCAGTGGAATGAAGGAAACATCCCCCCTCAAGTGGTCTTTGAAATACTGTCTC
>PEAL01000233.1 GCA_002753725.1 Deltaproteobacteria bacterium | reverse complement strand
GCGGGCTTGTTTCAGGCTTTTTTTTTAATGATATATCTTCTTTTGTCGGCTCAGTCGCTAATTTTTCAGTTTTTTTTTCTGCTTGTTTATCAGGTTGTGGTTCAGCCTGATCCTTTTCAGTGCTGGTTTCAACGGGTGTCAACACCTCAGATGAACTTTCAGCCGATTCCTGTTGCTCCAAGTCTTTGACTTCGTCTGTAACATCAGTGTCTGTTGTTTCATCTTTCGTTGGTTGAGAAGGGACTGCGACCGGTGTAGCCTGTTCTTGTTTTTGGGGCACGATCTCTGTTTTTTGGGAAGAAAAAAACATAAATGCACCATATGCTATGGCTCCAATCAGCAGCATAGCAATGCAGATGAAAAGAAGTCGTTTGGGTTTTTCAGAGGATTCTGTTTCAAGGCGCGGATCAATTGATTGACTGCCATTGTCAACCTGTACCGCTTCCTGTTTATCTTCTGGTTCATCAGAAAACGTTGGGACTGTTAAAACCTTCTGACAGACTTTGCACCGAACTTTTTTTCCCTGGTATTTTTTTGATACATTAAATGTTTTTCCACAGTCACATGAAAAAGAAATTTTTTCAGTGACCTTTTTCTCAAGTGCTTGTGCATTTTCTGAAGTCGGATCAGGAACGTCCGAAATTTTCAAAATGGTACCACATGAACACTTTGCTTTCTTTCCGGCAAAACTGTCTTTCACATGAAAGTTTTTACCACAAGAGCATGTTACCGTAATCATGATCTATCCTTTATATATGTAATGTTCCTTATTTGCGAATAATGCATTCTTTTACCCACGGTAATATTAATTCTTGATAAACCGCCAAATCCTCATCATTCGTACCTTTGTGATCAACAAAAAAATCAGGATCCAGAATTTTAGAGGAATATACAAATTTTTGAAGGACAAACCGACGGGCGCCTTCAATGTAGGGAAGCATATTATGAATGGCGGATGTATCAACAATGGGTTGAACACAGGTGGTTCGAAATTCATAATTTACCGTTGAATGCATAATTAATTGAATACTTTTCGTTAAAGCATCCGGGTCAAACTTCTTTGAAATATACCGTGGATATCGATCTGGTGAAGTTTTAAAATCCATGGCAATATAATCAATCAGGTCATTATACAACAAATGTTCCAAAACATCCGGATGGCTGCCATTGGTATCAATTTTTACCAAAAATCCCATTGATTTGATGCTCTGGCAAATACGCATCAATGAGCGTGTCAGGGTTGGCTCACCGCCAGACAAAACAACACCATCAACAAATTTTTTTCGTTTTTCTAAAAATGAAAGAACAAATGACTCATCAACACTATTTGTATTTTGTGTTGTCGTTGGCGCAATAGGCCCAGGGCCAAACACCAGTTCCTTGTTATGGCAATAAGGACATCGATAATTACATCCTTTGAAAAATATCACGGAACTGATTTTTCCCGGATAATCAATTAATGAATTTTTAGCAAATCCGCCTAATTGCATAGGGGTGACTCTCTCTCATTATTGGGGAGCGACATCGCCTTGAACAAGTGAATCCAAATCGTCTTGGGAAATAAAAAAATCATCGTCGGTAACGATGGGGTTTGTCCCCAAAATGTCTTTCAATCCCTGGATTAACTGCTGCTGGGTATTGATAATATTTTGTTTAAGATGTTTTAACAAACGATCCAACGAGCTGGACCAGTCTGTCAGGCTGTCTTGAATTGTCATTTCATCGCGCATGGGTACTCCTTTGATTACAAGCTGAAACTTTCAGTTCGTCCTGCATATTTCTTTCTAAGAACCGGTTTTTCTATTTTTCCAGTGGGATTTCTTGGAACCGAATCAAAAATAATTCGTCGGGGCCGTTTGTATCTCGGTAAAGACTGACAAAATTGATCCACATCTTCCTTTGAAATGGTTTTTCCAGGCTTTACCTGAACGATTGCTGCTGAAATTTCTCCCAGCCGAGGGCTGGGCAATCCAATTACAGCAACATCCTGAATCGCTGGATGCTGTTGCAAAAAGTCTTCAATTTCAACGGGATATATATTTTCTCCGCCTGTAATAATGACATCTTTTTTGCGATCAATTAACCAGATAAATCCATCATTGTCCTGACGGGCAATATCGCCGGTCAAAAGCCATCCATTTTTTAAAACGTCACATGTGGATGCTTCGTTTTTATAATATTCTTGCATAACCCCCGGGCCTTTAACCGCCAGTTCTCCAGGCATTCCCTGAATTACTGGTTCGCCGGAGGGGTCAAGAATTTGTGTTTCCCAATCAAATCCAGGGATACCAATGGCACCAACTTTATGCATATTTTCAATACCCAGGTGAACACATCCAGGGCCAGAGGCTTCGGTCAAGCCATAGTTGGTATCATACTGATGATGAGGAAATATTTTTTTCCATTCCTTGATCAAACTGGGCGGAACGGGTTGAGCGCCAATATGCATTAATCGCCATTGTGCCAGCCGATATTGACTTAATTTAACCCCACCGCTTTCAATCGCAAATAAAATATCCAGTGCCCAGGGAACCAGAAGCCAGACAACAGTGACTTGTTCTTCTGATATGGTTTCCAATATGTCTTTTGGCTCAATGCCTTTTAAAATAACAGCTTTAGCACCCACAATAAAATTTCCAAACCAGTGCATTTTGGCTCCGGTGTGGTATAAGGGGGGGATACATAAAAAATTATCCTGATGGGTTTGCAGATGATGCCGATTTTCGGCATAACATGCGAATTCAAGATTTCGATGTGTCAACAAGGTCGCTTTGGGTGTACCTGTCGTGCCTGATGTAAAATACAGGGCTGCGGGATCAGTTAATTTAATGGATATTTCATTCAACTGGGAAACGAAAACCGTTTGATCACGCATGATATCTTCAAACAAAATCGCATATTCAGGACAATCTTCTTTATTTCCAACATAAATATACACTTTGACCCAGTCATCAAGGGATAACTTAATGGCTGTCACTCGATCAATAAATTCTTTTCCAAATATAAAAACCTTTGCTTCAGCCGTTTGCGTACATTTCAATATGGTTTTTTCCAAAAAACGAAAATTCAAAGGAACGGCCCAGGCACTGGTACGTAAAATAGCAAAATAAATGGGTAACCAGTCAATGCAATTGGTCATCAATTGAACAACACGGTCACCTTTGTGGACACCTTGGGAAATTAAAAAAGATGCCAAACGATTGGATCGATTATCAAAGGTGTGCCAATCCATTTCATGTCGCTGTGCGAGTGTGGGATCTCGCTCGATCAGCGCTGTTTCATTCGTATATACTCTGGCATTTCTTGCCAGCATTTCTGTTATTAGCATGCTTGTCTTTCAATCCTAAGCGTATCGAGTTTCAATAATAATCCTGATTTAATGTTTGATCATTGTTTACGGCTCTATGTCAATTGAAATTTTTTATTTAACTGCTTTAGATATCAAACAAGTATAATTTGGTCAAGCATTCAACCATTCACTGTTTAAAACAGGCAATATTCACAGCCGCTTCGTTTCGGATATCATTAAAAATATTTATGGGTAATTTTTGTTGTGCAATTAGCATAAATTCAATGGCAAGAGATTCCACAGGGCGACCGTTACGTTCCCGTCGTGCACGTTTGATCCGAGTTCTAATGGTTTTCATTTCTTCATGCAGGGCGATACGTTCCCTTGCAAGTGTTGCAGATTTTTGTTGTGTCTGACACAGCCATTGAGGATCAATGGGGATGTTTTGCGTTTGTTCATTCACTCTTGAAAGCTTAATTTGATCGCGGATGGAGCGCCGAATAGTATCAATTTCATCAATCCTTTGAATCATTGCTTTCCAGAGATTTTCATCATTCAAACCTTTAGGAAGATTGGAATAAGGATCTATGGGATCACTGTTCGAATTCATGCGAGAATACCACGAAAAATTTCTTGCGCCCCAACCACGCCCAGCAAGTGATTTTCATGATCCACGATAGGCATTGGAAGGCCTGTTGCGTAATTCATTTCAACAGCGACGCGCATGGGTGTATTTCGACCGGCAAGAACAATGGTATGGCGTGGTATGGTGTTTATGTCCATGTCTTCTTGAAAAGAAATGGTTTCCAGGGGAGAACCATCGGTCGTGATTTGCTGTAAATCACCTTTTTCAGAAAGATGGCATAAGCATCGTTTATCCTTGTCCAATGCCTTGATGCTGGATCCATTCACAGATGGCAGTTCTTCCACAAATCGCATGAGCGCAGCACATCGAAGTGCTTTTAATGGATTCATGGAAGCCACGAATTTTTTTACATACTCATTGGCAGGTTGTGAAACAATATCCTCTGGCGTCCCAACTTGAACAAGGTTGCCAGATTCCATGATTGCAATGCGAGACCCCAGTTTCAAGGCCTCGTCCAAATCATGGCTCACAAAAACAATGGTTTTTTTCAAATTACTTTGAAGATGAAGTAATTCATCCTGAAGATGATCCCGAATCAAGGGATCAAGGGCTGAAAAAGGTTCATCCATCAATAATATTTCAGCATCTGTGGCCAGGGCCCGCGCCAATCCAACACGTTGCTGCATACCGCCAGACAGGTCTGATGGATATTGATCTGCCCATTCACTCAGTTGAACCATGGATAATTTTTCCTCAACAATCTGCCCACGTTCTTTTTTAGAAACACCTGCGACTTCAAGACCATATGAAACATTTTCTCGAATCGTTCGCCAGGGCATCAAAGCGAATTGCTGAAAGACCATGGAAATACATTCGGTTCTGAGCAAATGAAGTTCTTTACGATCACAGGTGGCAACATTGATATCCTTCAGACCATGACGAACAAAAACATTCCCACGGGTTGCCTTGACCAAACCATTCAGACATCTCAGTAAGGTTGATTTTCCTGAACCGGATAATCCCATTAAAACGCAAATTTCACCGGTTTCAATAGAAAAACTGGCATCATGAACAGCAACAATATTTTGAGTTTTTGAAAAAATATCATCTTTACCATGACCTTGATTAATCATTTCGATGGCGTGATCTGGCGATGGGCCAAAGATTACGTCCACATTTTCAAATCGGATGGCAGTCATTGTTTAGATCCTCATATCTCATTAGTATTTATTCGTAACGGAGTTGCCTGGAAAAGCGTAGAGGCATAAGATGTCTCTACGCTTTGATATAAAAAATGGTATTAACTGTTGCTTCCTAACTTGAGGATACGCGCCCTCTTTTCACTGTCTGCATCATACGCATAGCAGACATCATTAAAATCAATGCAAATAACATAAATCCATACTCATTTAGCGTCGGTAAACTGTAAAAATCTTCTACAATTAAGGTGATTATGGCAGTGTCTGTTTTAGCCCCACCATCACCTTGTTCTCCAGTATTCCCATCATTTAAACTGTAGTTTAATTGAACACGGGATCTTGGTAATAGTTCTTCATTGAAATATGTTATGGATCGAATAACTTCATCAACTCTGCCTGATGTCGCGTTAGCGTTAAAAGCCAGTGTCAACGTGCCATTACTGTTTGTCGTTACAGTTCCAACGTCTGTTCCATTTAAAGTCAAGGCATTGCCCTCATTCAATACCCCAAGATTTCCAGTACTTCCAAAAATATCATCCGCATTTGAACCGCCATTGCGTGAAATTGAAAAAATGGCGCCGTCATAGTTATTTAACAGATCGAGATTAATATCTTCCAGCGACACATTGGCATCAATGGTAACAACTTCCATTTTTGGGATAATGGCTGTCGTATTCAAATGAGAAAATTGGGGCGCGATGTTTCTTTTTATATAAAATGCAAGTGTGTGAAAATTGTCTACTGTAGGAAGTGTATTTGTTACGGTACCTGTTGAAAGGTCTGCCAAGACAAGCGATCTTTCCCCTGCATCGCCATAATTATTAACACCATACCAAATATTGGTTGTCGGATGAAATGCACCATGATGTGCTGTTTCGCCCAGGCTACCAATATAATTAGCAGCACCAGTAGCTGTATTCAATTCATAATACTCCCCTTCGTCACCATTGACGATGTATAAAATATCAGAACTGTTAAAATCAAGTCCATTTGCATAAGTGCTAAGATTTGATTCTCCAATTCGTGTTTTGGTTCCGGTAATTTTATTAATCCTTACAAGGTCATCAAAACCTTGTACCCAGGCATACATTTCTCCATTGAAATTAACTGTGATGTTTGTAATAGCATACTCATTGTCTGGATCATCAATGTTCCAACCGTTAGCATTAACCGGTGTACCCGCACCTGTCTCAATATTTATTTCTATCAATCCAAAATAGTTAGGATCATGAGAAGATGTACATCCATACATTTTATTTGTTGCTTTATCCTCAGCCAAACCATTCACTTTATACCCAACTTCTCCGATGGTTTCTATTAAAGCGCCGGTGTCCGGGTTTAGTTTGACAAAAGTAGAGCCATTACCAGATAATATGGTTCCGTATAGAGATAGCTCATTTGCTGCCTGAATATTTTGTATAAACAAAATATTCATAAAAAAACATACTATTGCGACACAAGCCAGATAATAAACTCGATTTTTGGTGTTTCTAATTAAATTCATTTTTAATTTTCCTCTTAATTTTGTCGTTGTTTATTGATAGGTAACTTTCGAAAAAAAAATCTACCTAAATTACCTAAATTCAGACAAATGGCAATTGAAAGATAAAAGACGTTGCATGCAACGTCTACAAAAATTAATTGTTTTTGTAAATTCATTTATTAATCATTTTGTCATTTTAATAACATGAAAACCTGATCGTCGCTTGATAAATATCTTTAAAGGGTCTCCCTCTTTAACAGATTGAAGGATAGAATTGTAGTCATTGACTGTTTCAACGGGTGTGCGATTAATTTCCACGATAATATCGCCCGGTTGAATCCCCGCCTCTTCCGCTTTTCCAGCATTTTTTACATTGACGACAATGACCCCTTTTTCAATGGTATTCAATTGAAATCGGTTGGCCAGATGATCATTCAGGTCTTCAACATTCATTCCCAGGGCACTGTCTTTTTTGGATGATCCCGGTGAAAGTTCGCCCAGACGTGTATCATCCCGTTTGACAATCACAACATACAATCTTTTTTTATGCCCGTTTCGAAGAACATCAATTGATATTTCTTTGCCAATGATGGTATCAGCGATGATGCGCGATAATTCACGGGTATCGGAAATACTTTCGTCATTGACAGCGATAATGATATCCTGAGGTTTTACCCCGCCCTTGTCTGCAGGATCACCGTCATACACCTGGCTGACTAAAACGCCTTTTTGATTTCCAAGGTTATAATAATCCGCCATTTCCTGAGTCAGGTTTTGAATCCCCACCCCCAACCATCCGCGTGTGACTTCACCTTCATTTTTCAACTGGTCGATAATGCCTTTGGCAAGATTGGTGGGTATAGCAAACCCAATTCCCTGCCCGCCAGCAATGATTGCGGTGTTAATTCCAACCACCTCACCTTTTAAATTGATTAATGGCCCACCACTGTTTCCCTGGTTGATCGATGCATCGGTTTGAATAAAATCATCATAAGGACCGGAACCAATGGTTCGTCCTTTTGCGCTGACAATACCGGCTGTAACGGTTTGTTCCAAACCAAAAGGGCTTCCTATGGCCACAACCCATTCACCCACCTGCATTTTTTTAGAATCTCCCCAGGGTAATGGTTTGAGGTCTTTAGATTTTGGAATTTTAATCAGTGCCAGATCTGTTTTAGAATCTCGACCAATAACTTTGGCATCAAATTCTTCACCGTTGGCAAGTTTGACCTTGATATCATCCGCATCTTCAATCACATGGTTATTTGTAACGATATATCCATCTTCATCAATAATAAAGCCAGATCCCAGGCTTTTTTGTTTGTAATCACGACCTGAACCGTTTTCATCACCAAAAAAGCGATCAAAAAAATTATCAAATTGATCATCACCAAAAGGATTTTTTTGATCACCTGGTGGATTACCTTGTGGATTCCCAAAAAAATAACGAAAAACCCGACCACCGCCTTTTATCGTTTTTTCAGTACGAATATTCACAACACCTTGACGCGCAACGGTTGCCAATTGACTAAAATTGGCCGGAACCATCTGCATATCATATGACCGTGCCTGAACAATTTGAGAATCACTACATCCGCAAATGACCACAGCCATCAATAAAATGCTGAAAAAGCATTGCCGGTTAAAAAACCTTTTCATTTTTACCTCCATGTTTCTTGTTATGTTATGAATGAATCTTTTTTATAAAATAACCTTGTTTTTCAATCGGTCAATATTTTGATGTAAACTTGCAGCGAGTATCAACATTGCATTGGGTTGAATAATTTTTTGATTCCATTCTTTGATTTCCTCAAAAAAAATTAACAACAACATCATAGATTAAAAAAAATTGTACGAATCAAACGTTCAAAATACAATTA
>PEAL01000232.1 GCA_002753725.1 Deltaproteobacteria bacterium | reverse complement strand
TCCATCATTTCCGGTGGAATTTCTTCAATGCGAATATTTTCACCATTATCACCATCAAAATAAAGGGCTTTCATGGTGATGAGATCGACAATTCCTTGAAAATTTGCTTCAAGCCCTATGGGAAGTTGAAGCATGACAGCATTGTGCCCTAATTTGTGAATCAACTGATCTTTAACACGTAAAGGGTTCGCACCACTGCGGTCACATTTATTGATAAAAGCAATACAGGGTACTTGATACCGTGTCATTTGCTGATCAACAGTTATTGACTGAGATTGAACGCCACCCACTGCACATAACACCAGGATTCCAGCATCTAGAACGCGTAATGCACGTTCCACTTCAATGGTGAAATCCACATGCCCGGGGGTATCAATGATATTTATTTCAAATTGATTCCATTCACAATACGTTGCCGCAGATGCTATGGTTATGCCTCGTTCTTTTTCAAGCTCCATAAAATCCATTGTCGCGCCAACACCATCTTTTCCTTTGACATCATGTATGGTGTGAATACGTTTTGTATAAAACAAAATACGTTCAGTCAATGTTGTTTTGCCAGCATCAATGTGGGCACTGATGCCAATATTCCTGAGTTTTTGAATTTGTTCCTTCATTTCTCTTCTGACTTAATTAAAAGGGTAGAAATCAAATTTTCCAGTCTTTCATGGAAAATAGAAAAATTGGGCTTTTAGACATACTAACCAAAAATGTCAAGTTTTTTCCTTCAAATTTTTTTAAGGCTTTACAAAGGGACATTTGTGTCTTATTATTTTAGTTTATTTAAAAATTTGATATATTTAAGCGCTAACAAGAGGAGAATACAAAAGAATCCAATGAAAATAAATTTTCAAAACAACGCAGTGTGGTTGTTTTTTGCATCAGTAAAATTATCTGTATTTTTGCTGTTGACATTGGCAGTAGTTTCAATCATCGGAACGATCATACCACAAGAACAGTCGATCGCCTATTACAAAAGTGCCTATGGTGAATTATGGGGAACATCCATAACCCTATCTGGCATCAACGATACGTATCATTCGTTATGGTATCGTTTGCTCATGGGACTTTTAAGTATCAATATCATTGTTTGTTCAATTGACCGCTTAAAAGCCACCTGGTCGATTATTTTTCCACAAAATTATACTGTAAAACCGTCACGATTTCAAAACAGAAAAGACCGTAAAGCCTTTGATGTTAATGAAACGGAGAGTCAACTTCGAACACTAATCAGTCAACATTGGTCAAAACATTTATCCCACTGTGAACTTCGTTCAACAAACAGTGGATTTTATTTTTATGGAGAAAAAGGGCGGAAAACCCGTGTGGGTGTTTATGCTGTCCACATGAGCGTATTATTGTTAATACTTGGTGGTATCATCGGATCATTCTGGGGCTTTGAGGGATATATTCAACTCCCGGAAGGTCAGAGCAGTAATCATATTGAATTGGGCGATAATCATCATATTGAATTGCCGTTTTCAATCCAATGTGATGATTTTTCAGTATCATTCTATGAGAATGGCGCTCCAAGCGAATATAAATCCATTCTCTCTTTAAAAAGAAATGATCAAACACTCTTAACACAGTCTATTGTTGTTAATCAGCCATTGAGGTACGAAGGGTTTAATATCTATCAATCAAGCTACGGCCTTATCACACCAGAATATCGTCAGGAATTGCCTGAGACTGTCATGTTGTATTTACAAAATGCTGAAACAAACCTGTCATATCCTGTAAAAGCAGGGCTTCATGATCGCGTTCCTCTTCCGGAAGGAAAAGGATATTTTACTATCCAGGAATATCGCCCAGATTATGCCTATGGTGGGCACAATTTAGGTCCCACACTCATTCTTTCTTTGGAAGTCAAAAAATCTGATACCAATGATTCGGACATGACCAAACAAATGATCATGTTGCCCATGCAATACCAGAATTTTGACCGAATGCGTCAGGGCCATTTTATTATCAGCGTTATGAATGAAAAGGATTTTATGATACCGGAAACTCAAAAGCGTTATTATACAGGTCTTCAAGTGACGAAAGATCCCGGTGTATGGTTTGTCTATGCAGGCTTTATTATTATGCTTTTGGGGATTCCGGTGACTTTTTTCATGAGCCATCAACAGTTTTTTATTGAAGTTATTGAAAAAACGCCAAAATCCTGTCAAATTATTGTATCAGGCGTAAGCAATAAAAATAAGCTTGGTATGAAACAAAAAATTGACCGCATGATCCAGGAATTAAAAAAGATCTGTGTCAATTTAAATACTCGAGGTAGTTTATGACCAGTTCACTTGCGTTATCCATTACAACATTTATATATGGAGCTGCGGCAAGCGCCTATATTTGCGGATGGATTTTCAAAAAAAATTTTATGAATCACAGTGGGACGTTTTTGACGATTATGGCTTTAGCCATTAATACCGTGGGGATTAGCTTGCGATGGATAGAATCATATGAACTGGGCATTGGTCATGCGCCCCTGTCCAATCTTTATGAATCTTTGGTCTTTTTTTCCTGGACCATTGCAGCGATTTATCTCAGCATTGAATATCGGTATAAAAATAAAACCATTGGTGCATTTGCTATGCCTTTGGCCTTTATGTCTCTGGCTTATGCGTCACTTCCCAGTATCAACAACGATATTCAACCCTTAATTCCTGCGTTGAAAAGTAACTGGCTGATTGCTCATGTGTTTACCTGTTTTCTGGGCTATGCCGGTTTTGCAGTGGCTTTTGGTTTGAGTACCATGTTTTTAATGAAATCAAAAGACACCTCCCGATTCAGTCATCTATTGCCTGATGATACCATGATCGATGAATTGACCTATCAAATGATCATGTTCGGTTTTTTGTTCCTGACAGCCGGAATTATCACGGGTGCTGTCTGGGCGAATTCCGCCTGGGGCGCATATTGGTCATGGGATCCTAAAGAAACCTGGTCTTTGATTACCTGGTTTATTTATGCCACTGTGATTCATGCCCGTTTGATGCGGGGATGGTCCGGGAGACGTATTGCGTGGATATCTATTTTGGGATTTTGTGCTGTTTTGTTTACTTACTTTGGGGTTAATTTATTACCGGGCTTGCACAGCTACGGAAAATAAATGTCTGTGATTCCTTTTGTTTTTTTTTCAGGAAAATCATGAATCGCATTGTGATGACAATTCTTCTGCTGTGTTGCAGTAATATCTTTATGACCTTTGCATGGTATGGCCATTTACGCAATCTTTCTCACAGGACATGGATCGTCGCTGCACTTGCAAGTTGGGGGATTGCACTGTTTGAGTATCTGCTCCAAGTTCCGGCCAATCGGATCGGTCATGAGGTTATGCCGTTGGGGCAATTAAAGATATTACAGGAAGTTATCACCCTGTCTGTTTTTGTACCTTTTTCAATATTTTATATGAGAGAAAAAATTTCTTTGGATTATCTTTGGGCTGGGTTTTGTTTATTGGGTGCAGTCTTTTTTGTATTTCGAAGCAAAGGATAATATATCCCTTTGATCTCCAAAAAATTTGAACAGATTCATAAAAAATATTGACAGTTTGCCTCTGCCTGAACTATCAAATCAATTCATTCAATTCCGTTTCGATTGCTTCAAAGGAGATTTTCATGCCTCATAACATTGATGCTTCAGCCCTATTGCTTGCAGGGGGAAGTGGTACACGCTTATGGCCTTTATCCAGAGTTATGTATCCCAAACAGGTGGTACGATTTATTGATAACCAGTCACTTATTCAACATACATTAAATCGATTGTTGCCTGCCTTTTCTCCAGATAAAATACAGGTTGTCTGTGGCAATACCCATGCTTTGAACATTCAAAACGATGCCCAGGAAATTAATTGTAAACATGATCGTCTCATTGTGAATGAGCCTTGTGGTAGAAATACCGCTCCAGCAATTCTTTTAGGGACATTGTATATCTACGAAACGGATCCTGATGCGGTCATCTTTGTTTTTCCGGCTGACCACAGTGTCGATCGTCTAGAAAATTTTTATGAAAAAATTGCTCAGGCAGATCAACTGGCTCGTGAGGGCAACATTGTTACCTTTGGTATTACCCCTGAATACCCGGAAACCGGCTATGGGTATATCGAAGCTTCACATCAACGCATTGGTGATGGCTATAAAATCGAACGGTTTGTTGAAAAGCCGGATATTCAAAAGGCTGAAGAATATATCAAAGCGGGTAATTTTTATTGGAATGCCGGAATGTTTGCATTCAAAGCCAGTGTCCTGATCAATACCTTTCAAACGCACATGCCTGACATGCTGAATGACCTAAAACAGATGATAGCAAACCATCATCTGGATGAAGCCCATTATCAGACATTGGAAAATATATCTTTTGATTATGCAATTATGGAAAAAACACATTCAGGTGTGGTGTTACCATCAAATTTTCAGTGGACCGATATTGGCTCATGGAAATCGTTGTATGATTATCTTCCGAAAGATAACAACAAGAATGTCATCATTTCCGATGATGCCATTCTACAAAATACACAGAATTGCCTGGTACAGGGACATCATCGTCTGATTGTCTTGAATCGGCTAAGCAATATTGTCCTTGTGGATACACATGATGCTCTCTTTGTTTCAGACATGGACCACAGCCGAGATGTCAAAGATGCAGTCGCTTTACTTAAAAAGCAAAATCGCAGGGAATATAAAGTTCACACCCATCAAGTCATGCATTGGGGAGATATTTATATTTTAGATGAACAAGCTGATTGCGTGGTCAGTAAAATTATCATCCATCCAGGGGCAGAAATACCCGAGATGCGCAATATTCTTGAAATCAAACAATGGCAAGTGACAAGTGGATATGGTGTTGTTAAAATTGATAATATTACTGTTCAACTCCAGGCCGGCGAAAATGTAACGATTGAAAATGGAATGACCGTTGCTTTTGAAAATTTATCAAAAGAACCACTCATTTTTATCGAAATATCAACACCCATCAAGTCTGTTTCAGACGATATGCTGTTTGAATGAATTCCAGAGTGCCCAAATACTTAACCTACCGACCTGATTCCAATGAGTATCAGGTTGTGTTTCATCCCATACAGTCGTCATGGATTATTGTTAACCCAACAGCAGCAAAGATTATTCATCACATTGCAGAGGATCATCCCCTGGATATGATTGTGCAATCCCTTGTCCATGACTATGGTATTCATCAAAAACAAGCACTGTCCGATATAACCACTGTTTCTCAACGGCTTCTTGAACATGGATTTGATTTTAAACAGCCCCTGACGCCCAATCAACGAATCCCCAAATTACGATCATTGTTTATTCATATCACCCATCGGTGTAATCTAAACTGTCCGCATTGTTATGTCAGTTCACAAAACGATTGTTCTAAGGACTTGCCCACATCGGTCATTATCGATTTAATTGATGAGCTGTCCTATCAAGGGGGAAACGGCTTGACCATCAGCGGCGGAGAACCTTTACTTCATCCGGACATCGCTCACATTTTATCGTATGCATCAAAAAAACTGACGGTTCGACTGCTGACCAATGGTACGAAAATAAATAACAGTATGGCAAAATTTTTGGCGGATCAGGGCATTTACGTTCAAATCAGTCTGGATGGCTCAACACCCGCGATTCATGATGCTCTCAGGGGGGCAGGATGTTTTGATCAGATCATGGCTGCCATCCAGCGACTCCAGGATGATGGCGCTGGTGATCGACTGAATTTATGCACAACGTTAATGCAGGCCAATCAAAAAGATTGGCCCAATATCATTGCTTTGGCAGAAAAAAACAATATCCCTTTGCTTCGTTTTTTACATTTGAGAGACATTGGCCGTGCCAATCATCATCCGGATGCAAAGGCGCTCTCTTCTGGAGATTATGAAAAATTCATTGCTCATATTTCCAGCATGCAAGTTGATCAACCCAAAAAAGTGGCACTGACCTGCGGTATGAGTGGTTTATTGCTCAAAATGCCTGAGGAATTTCAAATCGATGATATCTGGTGTCCAGTGGGCCGCATGCTCGTTATCGATACCAACGGAGATACTTACCCCTGTGTATTGATGATGCGGGAGTCATACTGTTTGGGAAATATTTTTGATCAATCGCTTGATCAAATCATTCATTCCTCTCGGATGAATGATATATGCGATACAGTGTCCAACCGACGCTATACCATTGATAAATGTCAGTCCTGCTCTTTTCGGAATTTATGTCAGGCGGGATGTATGGGGCAGGCACTTGATCATCGTGACAGCCTGATGGAAACAGATGTTTTTTGTCAGTATCGGAAAAAAGCTTATGCCAAAGCATTTGATCATTTGCTCCAAATGAGCCATCCAACATGAAAATTATCAAAAATAAATCATTGCCCAAAGCCATTATCCGAATCTGGCAAACAACGGGCAAAATCATTTGTATCAAAGTTGATGGGCACAGCATGCGTCCATATTTTCAAAAAGGTGATCAGGTTGAATTGCTCATTTCCAATGCTCATGTTTTTCAATATAAAATTGGTGATATTATTGCTTTTTTGCAGGATGATATGATCATTATTCATCGATATATCAAAAAAAAGAAAATCGGTGAAAAATGGGTGGTCTGTCAACGCGGCGATAATTTAAGAGGATTTCGATGGATTGATGCTGATCAAATCATTGGAACTGCAACGGCCATTCACCGCAATGCAAGAAGGATTGATTTGCAATGGCATTCTCAAATATTACAAAATCGTTTTTTGGGCTGTTTGGCCTGGGCCTGGGTTTTTTGTTTGGAAAGGTTCCCCTATCGATAAGACGTCATACACGGTTCCCTGCATACTTTTAGATCAATAATGGCTACACATCCTATTCCGGAAAAACCATGATGATCCCCTGTAGATAACAAGACGTCACACCCCTGGCATATTTTTTGTAATTCTTTTTTTCAGTTTATATACTGAAAAGGAGAATGCATGTCATACAAAATCCATCATCAATGCTTTATTTTTTGCATAATTTTTTTTATGTTTATGCCTGGAAATGTCTGGGCTGAATCTCCTGATTTTCCTTATGCCCTTACCACCATTACGCCCGGCCCTGTTGCACTTTCGCTGGGTGGATCATCCATTGCAAATATTTATGACCCATCGGCAGCCATTCAAAATCCAGCCCTTCTGGTATTCATTTCACAGCCACAAGTGACATTGAGCACTTATAGTGCTTTTCATAAAGAGATTGCATCGATTGATGATGACCATTACCTGGTTTCAGGGGCTCGAAATGTTAATGAATTTCATCTTGCTTATTGTGGAATCACTTATCCATTTCAACTGTTTTCCATGAATATGGCGGCAGCGATCTCTTATCATCCGAGATTTTCGTTTGAACGTTCCCTTTCATTGATTCAAAATGATGAGCAAGAGATGACAGATCAGCGGTTATGGCATTTAAGGCAACAAGGGTATATGTCCGCCCTTTCTTTTTCTTACGGCGTTCAGATTGATCCTCGATGGATGTTGGGCGTAACGTGCAATTTTTGGCGGGATGACCTGATGGATAATCACTGGGAACAGCAAATTTCAATGAATGGTTATCGTCAAAGCGGCACCCTTCGATTTAATGAATATCACAAAAAAAGTATTTCTCATGAAGACAAAGGAATCAATTTTGATGTTGGACTGCTATGGAAAATATCATCACGATTGATCGCTGGCGCAATGATTCAAACAAGACGATCCAATGATATTCAGACAACAATTTCTGAACAATCTGTTTTTGATAATGATACGACTGTTCCCACAATCCTTTATACACATCCAGTTACACGATGGGATGACATTCAAATTCCCATGACGATGGGGCTGGGCGTATCCTTTTCAATCCACAAACATTGGCAACTGCTCATGGATTTTCGCCAAATTTATTGGGAAAAATTTCACCATACAAGTCCTCAACAATCCACCACTCAATTTATTTCCGGTCGATCTGATGACACGGATGAAAATCTAAGAGTTCACATCATCAATCTGGGAACAGAATATCGATGCAATACATCCATTGCTTCTTTTGATACCCTTTTTCGCATGGGATTTTCTATCTGTACAGACAGAGGGATTGTTCATCCAGAACCTGATACTGCACTTGGCTTTGGATTTGGTTTGATAGGCAAACAACTGGATTTTAATTTTGGATATCAATATCAGCAGTATGGCCACCAGGAGCAAAATATTATTACCGATGGTTTTCTAAAAAACACTGTCAGAAACACTGTCATTCAAATGTCAATAACTTACCGGTTTTCTATCTGATTTTAATAGTATAGGATCAACAGATATTTGTACATCATCGAAAAAGTCACTGATTCAACTTGCAGATCATTGTGCAGGAAATTTAAGAATCCTTAATAACCTGTCATCAGAACTATTGGAAATTGGAGCACAAAAGGAAGTTACACAGCTTGATGAAAAGCTGTATTTAGAAGTATTTT
>PEAL01000231.1 GCA_002753725.1 Deltaproteobacteria bacterium | reverse complement strand
GCCAGACCAAATTTGGCGCATTGTTCGTCCCCACAAATTAAAACATCTTTTTGAAAAAGTATGTTATTTTATTCGTTTAAAACAATTGGACAAGTGAAACTTATCCAATTGTTTTTTTTTTATCCCTTAGTCTGAACATATAACAAATGCAGTATTGTTCACATCTGCTCCGCTAAAAGTACAATGCCAGCCATTTTGAGTGGTAACATTATTAGTACATTCAACACCATTACAAGTGGGAAAATTTTCATTCACGTTTGCTGAACCTGAGCTGCATCCGCCACCTGTTGCAAGTCCACTGCCGCAAGTAACTGTCACCTCTACACTATTCGATGTCGTTGTATATGTCGTAAATGTGGTTCTTATTTTTGATGTCCCGGCACTCGTACCAACATAGAGTTTATCATTTGTTGAATCCCAGGATATTTGCCCATCTGATGTTGCACTGACATCATATTCAGGAAGAATCAATCGACCAGTTACAGTTATTGAATCTGCTTCAATTGTATTTATTGTCGCTAACCCATATACTGTCAATTCTGTTAGACTTGAAGTATTTGCTGAAAGTGAATTGCTAATTGTCAGAATGTTTGCTGACACTGCCGATAGACTCAGCGTGCTGCTTAGATCGTTTCCAGTAATGGTGCCATCGGATATTTTTGAAGAGGTAACCGCGTTATCAGCAATTGTGTTTGTGTTGATTGCTGAATTCTGAATGTTGGTGGTTGTCACACTGATTGCGCCATCACTGGTAACAACAAAGATACCATCTGCATCAGGAATTGTAATTGTTTTTGCGTTTCCTGGACTTGCCACAGCAATTGCAGCATTGCTTAGAGATAAAGCTGTCAGACTTGCGGAATTGGCGATCACTTTTGTAGAAACTGTCAAATTATTCATTGAAACTGTTGATAAATTTAATGTCGCACTGAGATCACTATCAGTAATTGTGCCATCAAGAATTTTATCTGTCGTAATTGCGTTATCAGCAACCTTGGTTGTGGTGACTGCTGAATTCTGTATATCAGTGGATGTTATACTGAATGAACCATCACTGGTAACAACAAAGATACCATTTGTATTGGGTATTGTTATTGATCTGCTTGTTCCCGGGCTTGCAGTATTGATCGTTGCATTACCCAATGATAGTGATGTTATATTGATATGTTCTGAAGTAATCGTATTCATTGTTGCAAGCCCCCAAACCTGCAAGGTTGTCAAACTTCCGGCATTTGAAAGAAAAGAACTGGTTAATGTCAAAGAATCAGCTTTAATGGCATTCAAATTAAGTTTTTCATCGGTAATTGCGCCGCTGGCTATCAATTCTGAATCAATTTCCCCTTGTTGAATTGAAAATACCCCATTCGTTAACGTCAAGCCCTTGCCAGCAGAGTAATCTGCCAGCATGGTATGGATAGACAGCCAGTTTTGTCCATCACTGACCATAGATATTTCATCAAACTGTTCTGTAAGCGTTATTGGTGATCCATTGCTTCGATTGACACCATCCATTGTTTCATTCGCCTTTGTCGCAATTAAAAGCGTATTGCTGCTATCTGTTTTCTTGATTGTAAAAATACGATTCTGAAAATCATCTGCTTCAGGAAGTGTAATCGTTGTATTTCCAGAGCCCAATACGATGTCATCAGTTTCTGTTACTGTATAGTCCTGAGAAACACTGTTGACAAGTCGACCACCTGATGTCGATGACCTGAAAGCTGTCCATGTGGTGGTAATAGGAATAAAACTATTGTTAATTCTCAAGTAATCACCACCATCTATTTGAATTCCAACATAGTACTGTTCGGCAAAAGTGATCGTATAAGGAAAAGGGCCTAACGAAACACTGTAGATACCTCTTTCTACTGGTATGATATGTGTCTTCTCCCATAAAAGATTATTTGGGAAATTTTCATTTTCACCATCCCACAAACTAAATGTTATTGAATAATTGCCATCAGTGACAGCCTCTCCATCACTATTTGTAATAAATCCCTGAAAGTTTACAAATGGTGAAATTGATGCCATCGCTGATGTGGCAAAAAAATAAGTCATGAATAAAATTAATATGATATGCAGTTTTTTTGTCAAACACATTGTTTAACCTCCTTATAAAATTTAAAAAAAATAAAAGGAATAATTAATCTGTAATGAGCCAAAAAGTCAACTCTTTTTTTCAATATCAAACAGTTCTATTTATTTAGGAAAATAAGTTCCCCATTTTAGATTGGAGTCCTAAAGCTTTAGCTTTGGGAATGCCTTAGGAATCACGATTAAATAACTTTTCTGTAAGTTCCAAAGCTAAAGCTTTAGGACTCCATCCAAGGGACAAGGAACTTCCAAAGCTAAAGCTTTAGGACTCCACCCAAAATGGGGAACTTATTTTTCGAGCATTCCTTAGCAAATATTGATTTAAAACGCCATGAAATATCAAAAAGCATGTGTCTGATTAAGTATCGTTTGGTATGATGAAAAATTTCATCAGGCAAAACATCCCGGTTCAAATATTTTCTTCTAAGGCGATTCATTTCAGGCCAGCCCATTTGAGAAATAGCTGTTGTTGTTTTTTGCCTGTCATGCACCCGAAAAGCACCTAAAAAATATGGAACACGTACAATATTGGCACCTGCACATTGAAACCGCAACAGTAAATCCCAATCCATTGCAAACTGATATGTTTCATCCACATATCCCCCAACGTTCTCCCAGATTGTTCGACGCCAAAAAAGTGTCTCCTGAGGTATAAAGTCTGCCCAATAAAGTACACTTTTATTATGAGTCGGCAAGATCCATCGGCCAATTTCCTTGTCGTGCGCATCAATTATAATACGATGCCCATAAATGACATCAACTTCAGGGTGTTTACTGAAAAAATTGGCAACGTAATTCAATGAGTCAGGTAAAAGGATATCATCTGAATTGAGCCAGGCCATAATTTCACCTGTTGTTTTTTTAAAGCCCAAATTGATTGCATGACTTTGACCATTGTCTGTTTTTGTTTCAAAAAATAATAAACTGTTGCGGTATTTGTTTATAATGAAACATGTTCCATCATTTGAGCCGCCATCTTGAATACCATATTCCAGGTTTTGATATTTCTGGTTCAGGATGCTTAAAATTGTCTTTTCAATAAATTGTGATTGGTTATATGATGGTGTGATGATCGAAATTGAAGGCATAAACGCTGGTGTTTTTATGGGAATCAAACAGTGTTTTATATTTCGGGGGGGATACTGCCTTAAAATTCCGAGTTTTGGCGTCAAAAACAGTGTATTTTTACTTTTTCGTTTAAGTGTATTCAAAATAAACCTGAAAGACCTGAATAAAAATCTATCATGCGATTGATCGATCTGCATTAAAAAGCGCCGTAATCGATTTTTAAAATAAGAAAAAACATTGAGATTCGCCAGTTTGTGTATAACAACTTCTTTTTCAATCAATTGTTTGTGCTGGTTTTGTATAACAGTTTCTTTTTCTTCAAGCGCATTGATATTAGAAACATATGCTTTGCTTTTATCCATGATATCAAGAAAGTCTACTGAATTTCTGTGTGCAAAAGTTCTGAAGGCATTTTTCAAGGCTGCCGGATAATAAATAATGATATCATTGTAAACAGCCAATATATGATTATCACTCAATTTTCTTAAATGAAAATAGATTTCGCTTAAGTCTGGCCATTGAGAATAATCGTAAGGTTCAGGTGGAGGGCACAAGTAAAATCTTGCATCATCTATCAAAATAATACTGTTTGGGTCAAGATGGGTTATAGCACCAAGCTCCTGTAGAACAGGAGTTTGCAGATTATTCTCTATATTACCTTCAAATTCACATTGATGCGCATCCAGCCAGAACAGGATAGAACCATAATTGAATTTTGGCAGCAAATGCGACAATATCTTACCCGAATCTCCATGAAGAATTGTGATTGTATCATCATTTTTAAATCGTGATAGGGCTTTAACATAATATTCATGAGATAATTCGATAGAAATGCATTTTGAAAAATAGCTTTTTGCAATTTCAAGCGTATCACCTTCGAATGTGCCTGTTTCTATAAATGTATCCAGCGAAATTTGATTTGTTAAAAATTTTAATAATTTAAAATCGATTGAAAAACTTACTGCACCCATGTTTTATTTCCTTTTAACATATATATATAACACAAAATATATTAATTAATCTAAGTTATAGAGGGCGTAAAGGAATAGCAGTAATTACTGACTGGATATCTTTTTGTCCAGATGCGCATATCCGGAAAAAAAATATCATTTTCAGGACTTAATCCATTGCAGTCTTTACAACTGCCGTGAAGGTCACTGGTTGATTCTGCCCTGGTAAATTTTGTTTTAAAATGCCCGATCTCCCCTTTAAAAAAATACTCCGGGTCGTCATGAAAATTGCCAAATTTTTTATGCGGGGGTATCTGGCAGCAAGGAGAATAATTACCGCCTGCACCAATGACAATCCAATTAAAAAGATTTTCACAATAGAAATGCTTTTTATCACTCACAGGAGCAGGAAGCACAATCTCCATTTGATACTGTTTTGATTTTATTGTTTCAAAATATTGCGTTGTTTCAATAGACTGATAAACAGGGGTACACGTTGGAATTGGAAGTGACGTTTGAATGGGGTGAAAATTATAGAATTCAATCCTGTTAACGTTTAAATTATTGGCAAGTTGAATCATTTTTTCAATGTAATTAAGATTTTGTTGATGTATCACACAAGCAATCGAGATAAACAACTGATTTTTATGTTTTTTTCTGGCCTTAACCAGTTTGTTTATATTTTTAATCACCCTGGCGAAGGCATCACTTTCCCTGTGGTTTTTATATGTTTCACGATTGTATCCATCAACACTGATATAAATGGAGTCCACATATTCAAGAATACTATTTATATATTTCTGGAGCAACCGACCATTGGTATTGAGATGAATTCTTTCAAAGTTTTTATTCTTAGAAAAAGAAAGTATTTCTGGCAAATGTTCATATAACAAAGGTTCTCCCTCAGCAGTCAGATATAATTCTTTTATTCCATAGTGTTTATAGTATGAAATAATTTGTTTTCCAAATGAAACATCCAGATCTTCATCTGAAAAGCAGTCTTTGTTATATAATCTGAAAATACAATGCGGACATCGCATATTGCATCTTTTTGTCATATACAGAATCATGTAACGCGGTTTTATATGCTGCATATGATTATTTCCTTACGGATGCTGATCTTGTTGTAAAAAAGCATCAATTGCATCCCATGAAATATTGCCTAAATCTTTTATCCAGAGCGATTTTGTTATGTCTCTGTATTGCTTTGTCAAAAATTCAAGATGTTCATTATATGCCAGATGACTGTCACCTTTTTCAAGTGGCGATAAAAAATCAATCTGGATATGACCTGAAATATCCATAGAAATCCATACAGGAATCATTTCAGCATTCATTGTTATACCCAGATCCGCAAAGCTTTTTCCCATGTAACATGATCGATCAAAAAAAGGCATTTGAATTCCTGGTTGTTCAATCAATCCTACAGGCAAAATGATCATCGTTCCGCCTTGTTCCAATATTTGCTTTGAGGCATAAAATTGACTGATCAGCAGGGCTCGGCTTTGTGAAGATGAAAACATAATTAATTTTTTTTTCATGTGGGACATATCTAATAGTTCTAATAGATAAGGACTTCCGCCTATAAACATCGATTTTTCAATAAGTCCCAGTCTTTGTAAAAAATTAAATATAATTGGAAAAAGAAAAACATGATTTCCAAGTAATATTACCCCTCGGCCTTGCTGTAATGCATTTTGGAATTTTGAGCCCCCCCTTACGTTCACCCATCGTTTGAACTGTTTGTGATTACATGATGCCAGAGCCGACCATCGCCAATACTTCCAAAAATTGCCTGTCAGATTTAATCGAATTGTTTCAGACACATTTACAGATTGATCTGTAGATAAAAGGAACTGTTTTATTTGAGAAATCCTTTTTCGAAAATAAATTGATTGTGCCCATTTTTGATTACAAAACCAATAAAGAAATTTTGATCCAATGGCATAGGGTAGGATATAATTTCCGAATGTCGGGCCATTCTGTATGGCAGCTTTTAGTGGATGTTGTATGAACCATAAAACTTTATCCGCAGGTGTCAATGACTTGTTGTGCAATACACTGTGCATGTGTCTGAAAGGATCAACAATATCGCATTGATCATCCGGGTTATCCTGAAACCGATTCATCAGCATATTAGCGAGATCGTTAATTGTTGGATATCGATAAACCTTGTCCATCAGTAAACGCTTGCCCAGACATTGCTCAATGGTAGAAAAGAGCCTGATATACAGCAAAGAATCCAAACCCATCTCAAGAAAATTCTCTTTTGGATCTATGGGAGAAATGCCCAGAAATGTTTCAAATATTTCTACAAGGTATCGGGTTAAATTGTCTGTTGAACCCATCATATTTTTTTCCAGCTCAGGCAGATGCATGACATTCATATCAATATCAAAACCATTTTCAACATATTTTTTTCCATTGGCAGAACGAGAGATTTTTCCACTGCTCGTTTTAACAATCCATCCCTTGCTGACAAAGCGAATATCTCCCAATGTTATGTCAAGTTCCTGGAATACGATTTGGCGAATCTGAAATTTATACAGATTGATGTTTGTCTGGTCTTTGTTATTTTTGATTTCACAAACAAGCACTGGAATTTCTGTGCCAGATGACTTCTTTTTTATACCGAAAGCAGCGCAATACCTGATATTGTCCCCCATAACTTTAACAGCAACAGATTCAATATCATGCGGATAAATATTTTGCCCCCTTACGATAATTAAATCATTTTTACGATCACAGATAAATAATTGTCCATCGGCAATATAGCCTATATCTCCAGTATGAAAAAAGCCATGATGAAATGCATTAATTGTCAGGTCAGGGCGGCGGTAATATCCTGAAAACATAGAATTACTCCGAATCGTCACCTCTCCTAAATGTCGCTCTGATAACAATTGATACTTTTCATCTGTGATAAATATTTCTGTCCCGGAAACTGGAATACCACAGCTAATACACTTTTTAACACCATGTGTATCTGGTGAAACTGGAATTGCCTTTGCTTGCTGCTGTAAATCATGAGTAGAAATTAAATCGAATATCAGATTCTTTGATAATGGTGTGCATGTGCTTGCACAAACAGTTTCAGCCATTCCATATGCAATCATTAAAGCTTCAGGTTGAAAACCATATTCGGCAAACCGCGTTTTAAAGTTTATCAAAGTATCATATTGTACAATTTCAGCAGCATTGATAAGGATGCGCCAACTACTTAAATCTATTCCTTCAATATCAATGGCTTGGATTTTATTAACACAGTGGGCAAAACCAAAATTGGGCATCCATGTAATTGTACCTTTATACTCGTGGATCATCCATAACAATAATTCAGGATGACGCACCCATTGAAATGGTGAGATCAGAACAACTCTGGCTCCCATAATCAGCGGAAGCAACAATCCTGCAAATAGTCCCATATCGTGATATAAAGGAAGCCAACTTACACACACATCTTTTCGCGTATATTGCCAAAAATCGCCCATTGCCATCAAGTTATTCATAATTGCCTGATGAGAAAGCATCACACCTTTTTGTAAACCGGTTGTTCCACTGCTGAATTGTACATATATGTTAGACTGTTCGTTGGAATTATTAACAGGTGTTATTTCTGAGACATGCGTATCATCCGAAATACCATTAAGACATAAAATTTTGCAGCCTGTATCTGATAATAATTCTTCAAGGTGATTATGAAATTCTGGCATAGTAATAATTGCACCAGGTTTTGTATTTAATACGAATTGTTTGAGTCTTATCTTATAAAGTTCTGAAAGTGCTTTCGATTTTATATATGGATATATAGATGACATTGTACCTGAATACATTGCGCCCAGAACCGCAGATATGAGATCATACGAGTGTTCAAATACAAGCAGGATAAATTTATTAGACTTGAGATGTAAAGAACAAATTGTATTGGCAATTTTCAGTGAATCCATATGCAACTGTCTGTAAGAAATATGCTTGCTGATTCCTTCTGAATTTACTACTACAAGGGCTATTTTTTTAGGATCATTATTGAAATGATTTTTTATATTATCATAAATATTTTTTTGACCTGTCATTACAAATAAAGCTCCTATACCAAACCTTGATACAAATATTCATATTCATTTCAAAAAATCAATTTTACCTATGAATGATTCATTTTTGAATTTGGATAAATTAATTGATTCGCAATCAAAGTAATAATCCAGGAATTGCCGCTTCGCGGATAAGGTGCAAGATAATATATCATCATGTGTTTCCTTTATTCATTAATTACTTAGGAATACTCGAAAAATAAGTTCCCCATTTTAGATTGGAGTCCCAAAGCTTTAGCTTTGGGAGTTACAGAAAAACAACGCATTGAAAATCTAAGGAA
>PEAL01000230.1 GCA_002753725.1 Deltaproteobacteria bacterium | reverse complement strand
CTCTTCAAGGATACGAAGCTCATCATCTCGATTTTTTTCCAAAATAGCGATCTCTTCATCTTCAATTGCTCGCGTTCGATCATCCTTTTCCACACCCCGTCGTGAAAAAACTTTTGCATCAATGACAATACCTTCAACTCCTGGTGGAACCCGAAGACATGTATCTTTAACATCGCCGGCCTTTTCACCAAAAATTGCTCGCAGTAGTTTTTCTTCAGGTGACAGTTGGGTTTCACCTTTTGGCGTAACTTTTCCAACAAGAATATCTCCCGCTTTGACTTCCGCCCCCAGACGAACAATACCACTGTCATCCAGATTTCTGAGCGCTTCCTCACCGACATTAGGAATATCTCTGGTTATTTCTTCCTTGCCAAGTTTTGTATCACGAGCAACAACTTCAAACTCTTCAATATGAATTGATGTAAAAACACCATCTCTCACCAATCGTTCACTGACAAGAATAGAATCTTCAAAATTATATCCTCCCCAGGGCATAAACGCCACCATGACATTTTTGCCTAAAGCCAATTCCCCAAGTTCTGTTGCGGGGCCATCAGCAATAATAGCACCATCATCAACAATTTCACCTTTTTTCACAATGGGACGATGGTTAAAGCAAGTATTTTGATTGGATCGATTAAACTTTAACAAATTATATATGGTAACATGTTCATGCAATGCGTCTTCATCGAAAGAATGTTTAACAATAATTCTTGAGGCATCGACATCAATGATCTCTCCACCTTTTTTCGCAACAATTGCGACCCCTGAATCTTTTGCAACAACAGCTTCCATTCCTGTTCCAACAAGGGGTGCTTCTGTTTTCAATAATGGTACCGCCTGACGTTGCATGTTAGATCCCATAAGCGCTCGGTTGGCATCATCATTTTCAAGAAAAGGGATCAAAGATGCAGATACGCTCACCAATTGGTTGGGAGAAATATCCATCAACTTGATGTCCTCTTTCTTGATCATTGTAAATTCCCCTTCAACACGAGAGGTGACCAATGCATTGATATATCGGTTATTTTTATCCAAAGGCGCATTTGCCTGAGCGATGGGAAAATCTTTTTCTTCAAGGGCACTTAAAAATTTCACATTCTTAGTCGCCCAGGAATCTTCAACAACTCGATAAGGTGTTTCAATAAACCCAAAATCATTGACACGTGCATAAGTACTCAAAGAAACAATTAATCCAATATTTGGACCTTCCGGGGTTTCAATAGGACAAATCCTGCCATAATGAGAGGGATGAACATCACGTACTTCAAACCCTGCACGTTCACGCGTCAGACCACCAGGCCCAAGTGCACTCAAACGGCGTTTATGGGTGGTTTCAGACAAAGGATTTGTTTGATCCATAAACTGGCTTAATTGACTGGTTCCAAAAAATTCTTTTACCACAGCAGAAACAGGCTTTGAGTTAACAAGATCATGAGGCATCAGTGCGTCAATTTCTTGAAGGCTCATCCGTTCTTTGATCGCCCTTTCCATGCGTACAAGGCCGATACGATATTGATTTTCCAGTAACTCCCCAACTGCACGAACACGTCGATTGCCCAGATGGTCGACATCATCGACCACGCCCTGTGTATCTTTTAATTGAACCAGAGTTTTAGCAGTCAATAGAATATCTTCACGACGAAGGGTGTTCACATGTTTGGGTGTATTCAATCCCAATCTCAGGTTAAGTTTTAATCGTCCGACGCCAGAAAGGTCATAATGGGAAGGCTTGAAAAAAAGCTGATCCACAAAATCCTGCGCGACTTCTGATGTAACCGGATTGCCTGGTCTTAATTTTTTATAAATTTCAATCAACGCTTCTTGCTTATCATCAACTTTATCAAGAAGCAGGGTTTTCCTGATAGATTCACTGCTGGTCACGCCGTCAATCAATAAAATGTCGAAGTCCTTAATGTTCGCTTTTATTAGTATTTTGAACAAATCCTCAGTAACGACTTCATTGGCTTTAGCAAGGACATCACCTGTAGTGGGATCAACAATAGATCGGGCTGTAATTTTGCCCATCGAGTCTTCAACAGTCGATGGAATCGTTTCTGCACCACTTCGCTTCAATTGCTTGATAGCCCTTTGTGAAAAAAGCCGGCCTTTTTTAACAATAAGCTCATTGGTTTCAGCATCAAAAATATCTTGAACGGCCCGTTGCCCTTTGAGTGTGTTTTCATCAAAAGTTTTATAAATAAGTCCTGTAGGATTCTCACTGTCTAAAAGATTATTAATGATCAATTTTTCATTATGATAAAAAAAGTTTAAAATATCTTCTGATGTATACCCCAAACACTTGAACAAGAGTGTGACTGGAAATTTTCTTCGACGGTCAATTCTGATATTGACAATGTCTTTGGCATCAACTTCCATCTCGATCCATGAACCACGAACCGGAATGATTTTCGCACTATAAATGACTTTACCACTGGAATGTGTTTTGCCTTTATCGTGATCAAAAAAAGCACCAGACGATCGATGCAACTGACTGACAACGACCCTTTCCGTACCATTGATCACAAAAGTCCCTTTTTCGGTCATCAAGGGAATGGTTCCGAAATAAATCTCCTGTTCTTTAATGTCACGGATGGTTTGCGTTTCCGCTTCTTTATCAACATCATAAACAACCAGACGGACAGTAATTCGAACAGGAACTTCATAAGTCATCCCTCGATGGATGCATTCTTCAACCGTATGTTTCAACTCCCCAAAACGGTATGAAACAAATTCCAAAGAAGCTGTTCCACTGAAATCCTTAATGGGAAATACGGATTTGAATACAGCCTGAAGGCCGACATCTCCGCGTTGTTCCGGCGGTATATCCATTTGAAGAAAACGCGCGTATGACTCACGTTGCATTTTAATCAAATTAGGAATTTCTATAATTTTATGAATTTTTCCAAAATTTTTACGAATACGTTTGATTATTTGGTGGGGATTCCTCATATTCACTCCAATATAAAAGGGTGTTGAAGGAAACGTGAAGAGTTCAAACTTAGCAGCCACACTTGAATAACGCTCCCATTCTTACATCTCAAATTCGGGTTGAATTTATCTGATGCAAAATCTAAAAACCTCGAAATATAGATTTCCCAAAAAAAATTTGGTTGTCGATGTATATTTTATTTAGAACTCTTCCCGCTGGGTTGCCAAAATCTTTTTCTGAATATCTATCGAATAACTCGAGAGAATAACTATTCCCCGGCTTTTGAAAAATTCCATCGAACAATTCAACCCATATCTGAACAAGTCATCATGAGAAAGTTATTCAATCGTGGCTGCTTATCAATTCAGGAATAAGCAGTTTGTGTATTTTTTCACGTTTGGATGGTTCGCTTCAGCCTCATCCCTGAATATATTAAACAGAAATAAAGGATTAGAAGAAAACCTCTAATCCTTTATTCATTAGGGTCACAAAACAGAAATCGTTTGAAACGGAATTATTTAATTTCTACCTGTGCGCCAGCATTTTCAAGTTGTTCTTTAATTTTTTCAGCTTCATCTTTGGGAACAGCTTCTTTAACGGCTTTAGGAGCTTCATCAACAAGTGCTTTTGCTTCTTTCAATCCCAGTCCGGTGATCGCACGAACTTCTTTAATAACCTGAATTTTCTTATCTCCAGGTGTTATAAGCACAACATTAAATTCAGTTTGTTCTTCTTCTGCAGCACCAGCATCAGCACCTGGCATCATGCCCATCATGGCAACAGGTGCAGCTGCTGTAACACCGAATTTTTCTTCCATTTCCTTGATCATTTCAGACAGTTCAAGAACTGTCATATTTGAAATAAATTCAATTACATCTTCTTTGGTTATTTCTGCCATTTTTTTTCCTTTCTTTCAGGAATTTGCATCCTTTGCATTCTTTATTATGCAGATTCTTGTTCTTTTTTATCTTTAATACCCTGCAATACATTAACAAAGCCAGCCGGTATTGCAGCCAAAGTACGCACAAAGTTGCCAGGAACTGCGTTCATACAGGACAACAGTTTGGACAACAATTCTTCTTTTGACGGCAATTTTGAAAGGGCTTTCAAGTCATCAACACTCAAGACTTTGCCATTCATCGCCCCAATTTTAAGTTCCAATTTAGGGTGTGTTTCAGCAAATTTACTTAAAATTTTTGCCGGAGCGACAGGATCTTTATAACTGATCGCAACAGCACATGGCCCTTTAAAATATTCTGTAATAACAGAAATATCTGTATTTTCAGAAGCTCTGTTCAGCAAGGTATTTTTGACAACCTGGTATTCAATGGAAGCGTCTCTCAACTGACGACGCAAGTCTGTTAATTCTTCAACATCAAGACCTTTATAGTCAGTGGTAATAACAATCTCAGCTTCCTGAAACCTTTTGTGAATATCCTCAACAATACGTTGTTTTTCTTCACGATTCAAATCATCAACCTCCTCCCCTTCACTGTCATGCCGCATTCGTTTTCATGCAACAGGAAAGGTGTGAATACACAGTTGCATTCTTCCTTTTGTCTCGGTAGGCTGCTGATACCGATTCAGCAATTACATGATTACCTACGGTCTTTGACAGGAAAAAAATTCTTTTATTTGGAAATATTTTTAGCAAAGGCAGGATCAATTTTAATACCTGGCCCCATTGTTGAAGAGACAGATATTGTTTTCAAATATGTTCCTTTGCTTGAAGATGGCTTTAAGCGTATAATGGTTTCAAAGAAAGCATTTATATTTTCAACCAGTTTTTGAAGACCGAACGATGCTTTCCCCATTGTTGCGTGAACAATGCCAGCACGTTCGACTCGAAAATCTATTTTTCCCGCTTTAAGTTCATCCACTGCTCTTTTGATATCAAATGTTACTGTTCCAGTCTTTGCGTTGGGCATCAAACCTCTGGGGCCAAGAATTCTCCCCAGTTTACCAACGGTTCCCATCATATCGGGTGTTGCAACGGCTTTATCAAATCCTAACCATCCACCTTTAATTTTTTCAACCAGATCATCATTACCCACAAAGTCGGCACCCGCCTCAGTTGCTTCGGCTTCTTTTTCACCTTTGGCAAAAACAAGGACTTTTACATCTTTACCGATTCCATTCGGCAAAACAACCGTACCACGTACCATCTGGTCTGCATGTCTGGGATCTACACCCAGCCGAACTGCGACATCGACACTTTCATCAAATGATGCAAATTTATTATCAATGACCTTTTGAAGAGCATCTTCCAGGTCATAAAGTGCCATACGATCAATCGTTTTTCTCGCCTCACGAATTTTTTTTCCCCGCTTTGGCATGAGTTATTCTCCCTTTTTCCTTATTTTTTTACATCAATGCCCATGCTCCTGGCTGTGCCCATGATTATCTTGCTCGCCTGTTCCAGGTCATTTGCATTTAAATCCTGCATTTTAATTTGAGCAATTTCTTCAACCTGGGCCATTGTAACCGTCGCAATTTTATTTCTTTTGGGATCACTTGAGCCTTTTGCAATTTTTGCCGATTTTTTTAGCAATACAGCTGCCGGTGGCGTCTTTGTAATAAAAGAAAAACTCCGGTCTTCATAAACAGTGATCACAACCGGAGTAATCATTCCTTCCTGCCCCGCCGTTTTTGCGTTGAACGTTTTGCAAAAATCCATTATGTTCACGCCGTGTTGCCCCAACGCAGGTCCAATCGGGGGAGAAGGATTTGCTTTACCCGCTTCTACCTGTAATTTAATTAGTGCCAATACCTTTTTTGCCATTATGTACTCCTCACTAAGGGCAAAAAGGTGAAAAAATAATTTCTTTCACCTTTTTGTCCTGTGCCCAAGCTTATAATTTTGTCACCTGAACAAATTCAAGTTCGACAGGGGTTGATCGGCCAAATATGCTCACCAGCACTTTTATTTTTCCTTTTTCAGGATTGACCTCTTCAACCGTTCCTTGAAAGTTAGTAAATGGGCCATCAATTACCCGAACATCATCGCCTTCTTCAAAAGAAAACTTAGGTTGTGGCTTATTTTTTCCATCTTCCATCTGCGCAAGAATACGTTTTGCTTCTTCATCCAGCATGGGAACCGGTTTGTCCTTGCCACCTAAAAAGCCAGTTACTTTTGAAGTATTTTTAACCAAATGCCATGTGCCCTCATCTAACTCCATTTGAACCAAAATATACCCAGGGTAAAATTTTCGAGATGATGTTTTTCGTTTTCCTTTGACAAGCTCTACAACTTGTTCAGTTGGAACAACAATATCACCAAATTTCTCGGATTCGGGATAGGATTCGATCCTTTCTTCAAGGCTTTGTTTCACTTTCGTTTCAAAACCTGAATAAACATGAACAATGTACCACTTGAGAGCCACGTTACGTCCTTTTTTTCTAAATTGTACACACTCACATCATTGATGTGCTTGTTTGCTTTTTTCGAAAACTTTTTCACGGGAAAAAAGTTGAATTGATAACAAACATTCGACTGGTTTTTGCCGTCCGTGTGCAGACAAAAAAATCTATTGAATCTATTGATGTTGGCAATATAAATCTTTATTTTTTTAATAAATAAATCGAACAAGCCCTGATAATCCAGCGTCAACAACACCAAAGAAAATTGAGAATATTATAACAAGAATAATCACAACCGATGTTGAGCCGATTGTTTGTTTTCTGGATGGCCATGTCACTTTTTTTAATTCAATTTTTACTTCACGTAAAAATTGAATGGCATCTTCAATAAATTTTGGTGTTGGAACATTCATTTGGCTTGATCGCCTGCCAGCAACGGCAGCAGGATCTTTAACAGAGGATTTATACACAACACTGGAAAATAGCTTTTTTGTTTCTTTGCTTGATTCCGAAGAAGAGTGCCCCAGATGTTCGTCTGCCAAATTTTTCTTTTTTTTCTTTTTAATCGTTTTTTTTCTTTGTAACTGCCCCATTGAACACCATTTCTCTTCTTATTTCGATACTATCTCATAATGATTATGCAAGTTAGAATCGATAAAAAGTGTGGCAGGCCAGGAGGGATTTGAACCCCCAACATCCGGATTTGGAGTCCGGCGCTCTACCGTTAGAGCTACTGGCCTGCATCTATATATAAAAAAACTGAGACTATCAAAATACAGTCTTGATAGAATACGCAAATTATTTCGTTTCGCGGTGCTTGGTATGCTTCCGACAAAAGCGACAATATTTGCTAAACTCAAGTTTGTCCGGTGTCGTTCGTTTATTTTTGGTTGTCGTGTAATTTCTTTGCTTACACTCAGTGCAAGCAAGTGTTACAATAATTCTCACAGTTATTCCCTTTTTCTCATTTCAGTCATTTATTCGATGATGTCGCTAACAACACCCGCACCAACAGTTCGTCCACCTTCACGAATCGCAAATCGTAATTCTTTTTCCATTGCAATGGGTGTAATTAATTCAGCGGTAACAGAAATATTATCACCAGGCATTACCATTTCAACATTTTCTGGCAGTGTAACAATACCTGTCACATCTGTTGTACGAAAATAAAACTGGGGTCGATATCCTTTAAAGAATGGCGTATGTCGTCCACCTTCTTCTTTGCTCAAAACATAAACCTCAGCTTTAAATTTTGTATGTGGCGTAATGGTCTTAGGATGAGCCAAGACTTGGCCGCGCTCTACATCTTCACGCTTGGTTCCTCGAAGCAAAACACCTATGTTGTCTCCGGCACGACCTTCATCCAGGATTTTCCGGAACATTTCAACTCCGGTACAAACCGTTTTCATTGTCTCTTTAATACCAACAATTTCAATTTCTTCACCCATTCGAATGATTCCGCGTTCAACTCTACCTGTTACAACCGTTCCACGTCCTGAGATACTAAAAACATCTTCAATGGGCATTAAGAAAGATTTATCAAGATCTCGAATCGGTTCTGGAATAAATGAATCAATCGCATCCATTAATTCAAAAATGCACTTTGCTTCTTCACTGCTATTGTCATCACTTTCAAGAGCTTTCAATGCACTTCCTCGAATAATCGGTGTATCATCACCAGGGAATTCATATTTATCTAGCAACTCACGAAGTTCAAGTTCAACAAGTTCAATAAGCTCTTCATCATCAACCATGTCACATTTATTCAAAAAGACGACAATTTTAGGAACACCCACCTGACGAGCCAAGAGAATATGTTCGCGTGTTTGAGGCATAGGGCCGTCATCAGCGCCAACAACAAGAATAGCACCATCCATCTGTGCTGCTCCAGTGATCATATTTTTGATATAATCCGCATGACCCGGGCAATCGACATGAGCATAATGCCTGTTATCCGTTTGATATTCCACATGTGCGGTAGCAATTGTAATGCCTCGCGCTTTTTCTTCAGGGGCTTTATCAATTTGATCGAATGGTACAAAATTAGCCATTCCTCTCATGCCCATGTGCTTCGTTATTGCAGCAGTTAATGTCGTTTTTCCATGATCAATATGTCCAATCGTTCCAACATTAACATGTGGTTTACTTCGTTCAAATTTTTCTTTAGCCATAGTAAGCCGATTCCTTTCCTTAATCCAGCCTGTTTTTTTAGAATATCCGTATTAGTTAGTATTTTTGCCCGATTAATGGGGTCAAATCTGGAGCCCACGACCCGATTCGAACCGGTGGACC
>PEAL01000229.1 GCA_002753725.1 Deltaproteobacteria bacterium | reverse complement strand
TAGCCTGAAACAGACCTGAAACAGTGTCAGACCAATTAAATCTCTTTAACCACTTGATTTTAAACTAATATTTTTATTAAAAAAGGGGAGGGTCGCATCTTGATTATTGCACTTAATGAGATTTGTTTTAGATTTTTGATTCAATTCAACAGATAAATTATGGCGTTCATATTCAGGTTGAATTTGTTCGATGGAAAATTGAAGAAGGTGAAGGAATAATTCTTTCCTTTCAGGGAGATAGTCATTGCAAATATAATCTTCTTGCATTAATATATGAGAAATTATGAATCAACTCATTCAAAAATACGCTCAAAAGCTATATACCTCGGGGCTGGTATGCTTGGATGAGGCTTTGATCGGTGCGCTTGATGACGAATGTGTCTGGAATCAATCTCATGACAGACTTTCGGATTTAACTGCTATTCTGTCTGCTTTGCCGGTTAACGCATTGATCTTTGCAACTCCCAAAGCCCCCTATGATACTGTTATTAAGAGTTTAGCACAAACGAACACCACTGTTATTTGTCCTCAAGATACTGAAACTCGAACCTTTTTACACGAGCTGCCCATTGTTCGCAGGTGGGATCGTTCTCAATTGATTAACGCCTTGTCACGCAGAAAAGCAGTAATTATTCCAGGTGAAGGCATTATTGCAACTGGCGCATTGACCCCTGAACAGGCTTTTGTTGTCTTTAGTTCCGTTTGTTTTGCCTGCTTTGTTGCCTATTTTTCTGAAATATTTCAAAAAGCCGTTCATGGTAAAGTGAAACATCAGGAAATGGATGCGTTCGTTGCAATGATGGATACATATCCAAAGCAACCAGACCATCTACCTGCTTTGAAAAAAGGGCCGTTTGTTTCAGAAGCAAGTGTTCATGAGGCCATTATTGATGCAGGTTATCACACAGTGGCTTATGGATTGGTAGATTCATATTTCGGTAATGTGTCTTATCGCTTTAAGGATACACTTTATATTAGCCAGACAGCCAGTTCTCTGGATGAACTTGCAGCTTGTATTGATCCTTGTCCTTTGGATGGTTCTTCTTGTGCTGCAATTACCGCATCAAGCGAGTTCTCAGCGCACAAACACATTGTGAGCGAAAGAAATATTCAAGCTGTTTTGCATGGACATCCGAAATTCAGTGTGATCATGTCCATGATATGTGCAGATCGTGATCATTGCAAAAATAATGGCAGATGTCATACCCATTGTTCAACCCATCGATCCATTGATGGCATTCCGATTGTTTGCGGTGAGGTTGGATGTGGTCCGTATGGATTGGCACATACACTTCCTGAAGCTTTCAGGAATAATGACGCCGCTATTGTATATGGTCATGGTGTGTTTACATTGGGAGAAATTGATTTTATTTCAGCGTTTTGTCGTCTGGCAGAAACCGAAAAAAAATGCCAGGACGTCTATTTTCAACATTTAAAAGCGATGATTTAAAATGAAAGAATATAAAGATATCATCTATGAACTGATGGAACCTTATCGGGGGCGTTTTCGTTCTACACCCGGAAGTTTAGTTGTTGATATTATTATTATTTTCTGTATTTTGATGTCCTGCTTGTTGATTCCCTTGGGCTATTATTATCCCGATTTAGAGTCGATTCTATGGAAGCTGGAACTTGGGTTTACAGTACTGTTTTGCATTGAATATCTTATCCGATGGATGGTGGCTTCAAATCCACTCATTTATCCCTTTACTCTTTTTGCTATGATCGACTTGTTGGCCATTATGCCCACCCTTCTTGTTATCCATGCCGACTATATATTTCTTCCATTCTTCAGAGGATTACGCTTGCTTCGTTTGTTACGTTTGCTGAAGTTTATGCGATACAGAGTCTTTTTTTATCTCGCCTATATTCGTATTCGTAACTGGTCGAGCGCATTGACCCACCACTACCATTTAAAACAGATTCGCCTGTTGTTTTTTGTTACGTTGTTATTCTGGATACTGGGATCCAACCTTCTCTATTTTACAGAAACGCGACTGGTTGGTAATACCGGTCCATATTCCAATTATTGGCAAGCATATTGGCATATTATCATTGTTTTGGTTTCAGGGATTGAAGACAAAGAACCTCTGTCTCTGCTTGGACGAATTGAAGTATCATTTTTTTTACTGATCGGTATTTGTTTTGCTGGGCTGGTCACAGCAGAGCTGGTATCCATTCTGGTCAAAAAAATGAATCGCTCTGGAAAAATACAGCTAAAAGCGCCCACCAGCCGGCTGCGACATCATATTGTCATTATTGCATTCAATCCTCATTTATATAATGTGATCAAACAAATCAGTGCCGCGATTAAGGGACGCCACCAAATCCTGGTTGTCAGCCGACGTGGGGATAGAATCAAAATTGCCAATCCTAAACATTATAAGAGGGTTCTGGCACTGTCAGGCGATCCTTTAAATCGAAGTATTCTGGAACAGGCCTGGATCAATAAAGCCTCGCGGGTCGTCGTGCTGTCATCGGATAATGATCAGCATGATACCCCTCAGGAAAAAGATAACCGGTCATTGATGAAAACCCTCGCTGCCCTGTCATTCAATCCATCAGTCCACATGACTGTAGAACTTCGATCAACCGATAGCCTTCGATATGCCTCACATCTGGCAGGTGTCAATTTTATTGTGGCACGTGAATTTGGAGAACGGTTGATCGGTCAGGCGGTGATGAATCCAGGCGTAACAGAAGTTTACACCTCGCTGATGACATTCACAGATGATTCCAGCGAGTTTTATTTAATTCCTGTTCCCTGTGAACTTGTTGGAAAAACATTGAAACAGGCGCAATTATTTTTTTTGGATATGGATGAAGAATCCATGATTCTGGTGGGAATCGATCGTTCTCCCAGAGCATTTCCAGGAACCAATTTTAAACTAACGCCTGTTTCAGATGATGATGGACTCTCGTCTCCAGGGGTCATCCTGGGAGAAAAAGATAATTTAATACTCATTGCTTATGAATTTCCATCCTTTGCAAGAGTCAATCAAGATGATTTATGGAAAGGTCGCATTCTTTTGAGACGATAAACAGCAAAACGGGCGCATTTCCAAAAAGTTTGACTTTTTGGGAATGCGCCCCAGTAAGACTATCTCATAAGAGGCTGCTATCTAAAATTTATATTTTAAATCCAAATGATACAGTTGCATGTTTCGATTATCTTTAGTACCTTTGACCACATCTTCCAATGGTTCGTATAGATATGCCGTTGCCTCAACACCACAATGTTTGGTGATTTTATATCCACCAGCAACCATTACACCCTGAACATTAACACCATCTGTTAACTTGGAACCAAAATCAGCATTTTTTAAATCCGGCACACATGAATCCGCACCAATTTGCGCATATGCCAGTTTAAACGACCCATCGAATATTTTGCCATCTACGCCCAAAACCCAGCCCCAATTTTCACTGGAAGGATCCAGATCACCTCCTGAATTTCCTTCACCTTCTTTCCCATCTGCACCTGTATTATTAAAGACTTGAAGATAAGGGGACAGGCTTACTTTTTTATCCAGTTCAATATTAATTGTCCCATAAAGATCAATGATCTGATAGTCATAATCTTTATTTGGTTTGGGAACATGACTGTTAAAAACATACCCGGTCAACGTTCCCAGCATGGAAATATTTCCGGCTTTAATACTGGCGCCCCCTTGAAGAGCAAACATCATTCCAATGTCATTACCATTTTGAATGACATCATAAGCCCCAAAGGTACCAAAAACATTAGCTATATCAACCTGAGCAGTAAAACCTGCGGGTCGAATATCGCTATCCCATAGTAACCAGCTTGTTTTAAATGGATTTTTTTGTTGACCGGCGATGAGTGTAAAGGCATTCATTTTGTGTTTAGCATAGGCATAATCCAGACGAATATCTCCGGAATCAAAGTAGGAGTTATCATCCGACCAGGTATCGTTGGTACTTGAGCTGCTGCTGCCGCCGGTACAAAACCCTGCGCCTATTTCCCAGTCTTCAGGATTTTTCCAAAACATTCCCAATCTAAACCGGGTTCGAAAACGGTCTTTTGGGTTATTTTCGGCAGCCGCATCATTGGCATCTTTATCCTCATCATGCCGTTCAAAACGAACACGAAGATCACCTTTCAATCTTAATTCATCAATATTTTTTCCCAACTTCAGATTGATATCTGCAAATGATATCCCTTGAAAAAGAAAAACAGAACATACGAATATTAAAGTTATTTTAATGATTTTAACCATAATGTCCTCCTGATTTAATTAAACAATATAGTAGGATTAATAAAGTGGTACATATCCACATTGAGTAACCAACGGTTGACCTTTTTTGGGGTGAAGCAGATAATTTAGAAAATTAAGGGCATCACCTGTTGGCCATCCTTGTGTAAACATAAAAAGCGGGCGACTGATTGGAAATGTTCCATTTAAGGTCGTCGCTTCCGATCCTTCAATCCCATTAACTGTAACAGGCTTTGTGGTCTCATTGAGATAACCGATCCCCACATAACCAATGGCATTCTTATTTTTTCCCACAGCCTGATTGACAGCCCCGTTAGAAGCTTGAAGTAAGGCTCCTGGAAAAACTCTTTCTTTTTTCATGACCTTTTTTTCCCAGACTTCATAGGTTCCAGACGATGTATCTCTGGATACAACGGCAATTCTGAGATCAGGCCCTCCAACATCTTTCCAGTTTTTAATTTTTCCTTGATAAATGCCTTTTAATTGATCCAGGCTTAAATTGTTAACCGGATTGGATGGATGCACAATGGGAACAATACAATCATATGCCACCCGAAAAGGAACGGGATAAACGCCTTTTTTCATGGCCAGATTGACTTCCTTATCTTTGATAAACCGTGAGCTGTTGGCAATATCAGTGCTGCCATCGATAATCGCTTTAATTCCATTGCCAGAACCACCTCCGGAAATTGAAATCTTAACATCTGGATGCTCTTTCATATAAGCTTCGGAAATTTTTTGCGCAATGGGCAACACGGTTGTTGACCCTTTGATGGCAAGCTTTCCAGCCCAGACACATGTTGACATCAGTAGAAACGCCAGTGCTGTTACAATAAAAATACATTTTTTCATGGTATTTTCCTCCTTAAGAATAAATTAAATTAAGATATTTATGATTGTGTTAATTATCAGTGAAGCAATTCCACGTTAATCGTGAAAGGAAAATAACCTATGATTGTTATGATTGTGTCAAGACAGGATGAATTTTTCGTTAGGAATCACAATTAAATAACATTCCTTTGGATGGAGTCCCAAAGCTAAAGCTTTGGGGCTCCATCCAAGGGACTTCAAATGAAAATATGATTGATCTTTAATTTAGGTGGAACTCCCAAAGCTAAAGCTTTGGGACTCCATTCAAGGGACTTCAAATGAAAATATGATTGATCTTTAATTTAAATGGATATACAGAATTACACGTTATTAAAGCGTGACTGTTTTCTACTGTACGCGTTTTGATCAAAAAGAAAATTATTGGCAACAGGAGTTTTATCATGAAAATGGAACATTATATCCGTGCGATTGCCGGATGTGTTATCTTAATCAGTATTCTTTTAAGCCTGATCCATCATCTCTATTGGATTGGACTGACTGCTTTTGTTGGTGTGAATCTGTTACAATCCGCCTTTACCAAATGGTGTCCTATGGAATTATTGCTTGAAAAATTAGGCGTGGAACGATAACTGCAAAACACCTGTGCAAAAAAATTATTCAGGCAGGTAAGTTTATGCTTCAATTAAAAATTATTTCCATTATATGTTTATGTATACTTGTCTCAACGCTCGTTCATTCAGATATTCAGGCAGATGAGCGTGTTCCGCGTTTAAAAGATGACATTGTTAATATTCAAGATCTTGCACAACTGATCGGAGAGGGGCAGCTATTTGTTATTTTTCCACAAAAAAATCGCTTGCTGAATGTTCAAGGAACAAAAGATAAGGAAGATTTTGATACCCGCTTTGTCAGCAGTATGGCAATTGTCAATGCGAGTGCTGACAGCGTTCGAAACGTAATCAATGACTATGGGCATTATTCTGAATTTATGCCGCAAAATGATCACTCTGAGGTGATTGAAAAGACAAAGGATTTTGTTGTTGCTCGCTATTCTGTTTTTGTACAATTACCGGTATTTAAAATTCATGCAACCTTTGATTTAAAACATCAACTGGATGATCATGGGGATATCACCTGGTCCCTTGTCAGCGGTAAAATGAAAGCCAGTCTTGGACGATGGGAAATTATTCCCATGTCTGAAAAGCAAACCCTTGTTATTAATACATCATGGTCAGATCACAAAAGCATTGGCTTTTTTTCACGAATACTGATAAAAGCCCAGCCAGATCTGGCAATGGCGGTACCCATCGGAACGACGGCATTGATGCTTGAAGCTGTCAAACGACGTGCTGAAAATATAAAGCTATTTCAACCTCAAACAGGCGATGATTTGCCAACGTCACCACAGATTCCTTATCTTTCAACACAAACCATTCCCATAAACACCCTGAATGCACTGCTCCTGAAAGGGAAATTACTGCTTGTTCATCCCAGACAATGGATCAAGACCTCCGATCAAACCCCACTGGATTTTGTTTTTACCAGCGGCATTGCTATTGTAAATAGCCCCATTGAACAGGTTCAATCCATCAGCACGGATGTTTCACAGTACCCGGATATTTTCTATCAGGTGAAAGGTGTCAACGAACGTAAAAAAACACTGGAAAAAGAAATTGACTGGTACTTGAAGCTTTGGTTCTCGTTCTTTTCATTTAAGATCAATTTAACACATCAGTATTTTTGGGAAAATGATCATATCCTTACATTTATGCGGGAAAAAGGTGACCTGGAATATGTTTTTGGCCGGCGCGAATGGATGGCGATTTCTCCTCAAAAAACATTGCTTGTCTTTACAACAGCATTTCAAGGGGGAAAAACAGCGCCTCTATTGATTAATTTTATCAACATGCTGCCCAACAGCCAGGTCATTGGCAGCACATCGGTTTGTTCGGTGATAATAGATAAACACATTCCCTGGATTGAAAACAAACTGAAAAGTTTAAAAAAACAGCGGTAAACGTCTCCATCTGCTGGCGACATCTGCTGTTCTATTTCGTTTGATGCTTCATGGCGCCCAGATTTGGGTTGAATTTATTTGTTAACCTTTCGATTTCTTTTTCAATAGCTGTTCTTAATCGTTCAAGTTGTTCAATCAACAAAGGATAATAGAGGTCAACATCGGATTTTTTTTGATTCGTAGCTGCCTGCTCCATCTTTTGGGCCATTTCCCGGCAGGCAGAGGCATTCATGGTAGAGCAGATACTTTTAATTGAATGGGCTTCGGTTTTTATGCTGGCGAAATCCTTTGATTCATAGGCGCTAATAAAATTGTTGAGATATTGATCACGATCAACAAGAAATTGTTGATAAATGGATAGAACGGTCCCACTGTCATCGCCACAAATCTCTAATAGTATGGACGGATCAAAAATCGATCCCTTCATTGTTTCTATGGATTCACTGACCAGATGATTGGAAGGAGTTGTTTCTTTGATGGAGCTTAGAACCCTTGCCAGTATTTTTTTCTGAACCGGTTTTGTAATAAAAGCGTTCATGCCATATGCTCTGGTTTTTTCTTTAAAGGATTCCAATGCATGGGCGGTCATTGCAATAATAGGAATTTTTCTGACGATTTCTCCAGCGTCTCCTTTCCGGATACACCGGGTGGCTTCAAAACCATCCATTTCAGGCATTTCTATATCCATCAAAATAACATCGTAGGTCTCCTTTTTTAACGCATCAATGGCTTCAATACCATTTTGAACACTGGTCACAGAATGTCCGATTTGATTAAGCATGCGGGTTGCCACTTTAGTATTCACGGGAACATCTTCGGCCAATAAAATATTCAAGGGGATGTGTTGTTCAGGTGATTTTTTTTCATCCTGCTGCCAATCATCGGTTGCGTCGTCTTTTTGTCCTGGAATAAATGGAATGATAAACGAAAAAACACTGCCTTCTGATTCGACACTTTCTACCCCAATATTCCCTCCCATTAAATGAACCAGTTGCTTACAGATGGAAAGTCCGAGACCTGTTCCGCCATAATGTTTGCGAATGGTTTGTTTTGCCTGTGTGAATTTTTCAAAAATGAGGGACAATTGATTTTTTGAAATACCAATCCCTGTATCATGAACCGAAAATTGCACCCAATGGGCATTTGGATCAATTTCTGAATTTAAATGTTGGAACGTGGCAGGCGTGTCTGTGGGATGGACTGTCATTTGAATCTGACCCTGCTTGGTAAATTTTATAGCATTGCCAATGAGATTGATTAAAATTTGACGCAATCGGTTGACATCGCCTTTGACAAACTGAATTAAATCATCGGATCGCGAGTGGAAAAAAGACAGTCCCTTTTTTTCGACTTGATATGAAAACAGTTGTGCAATAGCGTCCAGGCTATGATGCAAGTCAAAACAGGCGTTACTCAAAGAAATTTTCCCGGACTCTATTTCAGATAAATCCAATATATCATTAATAAGACTTAATAAATGCGTTGAAGATTTTTTTAAAATATCAATATAT
>PEAL01000228.1 GCA_002753725.1 Deltaproteobacteria bacterium | reverse complement strand
GATGGATTTGGCCTTCCCTATGAATCCGTTGGAAGATAAAGATGATATGATAATGTACTTTTCTGTTCAGTCCTATTTTTAGCAATGGGTTAGCAATGGGTTATGAAAAAAATTGGAAGTGGTGCAGTGTTGCTAAATTTTGGTTCCTAACCTGGAAGAACCTGCTCATTTAAAAAATTATCCACTTGCGGAATAATGGACGGAATCTCCCCTGCATGCTTCCAGATATATTTTTTATCTGAGCGAAACCAAGTAAATTGTCGTTTGGCATACCGTCTGGTATCACGCTTCATCAATTGAATGGCTTCTTCCCAACAATATCTGCCATCAAGATAAGCACAAAGATGCTTGTATCCAATGGATTGCATGGCGTTGAGCTGACAATGAAATCCTTTTTCAATTAAGGATTCAACTTCTTTGAGAAAACCGTTCTGAATCATGGTGTCTACGCGTTGATTGATCCGTTTGTAAAGTATTTCCCGTTGTTCGGTAAGCATTATTTTATATAAATGATAGGGCTGGTCTGCAAACTGATGCTCCTGATGATATCTTTTAATTGAAATACCTGTTATTTCAAACACTTCAAGGGCACGAATCATCCGAACCGTGTCATTGGGATGAATGGAAGTCGCTGCATCAGGATCATTCTTTTTAAGAAGGTTGTAAAGATAAGCATTGCCATGCTCAGCGGCCATTTTCTTAAATTTTTGACGGATTAAGGGATCCCCTGTGGCCTGCTGAAAAAGTCCCTGTGTCAATGTTTTGATATAGAGTCCTGATCCACCCACCAGAAAAATTGGAATCGATTGACGATACAGTTGCTCGATCATTGCGCTTGCCATGCGTGTATATTTTGCAACATCGAAGGTTTCGTCCGGATCGATGATATCAATCATATGGTGTTTTGCTTGAGTCTGTTCTTCAAGGGAGGGTTTTGCAGTGCCAATATTCATGTATCGATAAATCTGCATGGCATCAGCGCCGATGATTTCACCACCATATCTTTGAGCCAGTTGAATGGCAATAGAGGTTTTCCCCACACAGGTAGGCCCCGCAATTATTATGACACGGGGTTTTAAATTATTTTCCGAATGTTTCATATTGACAAGGTTTCATTTATACGTTAGAAGGCTTAAATTTATGAAAACACAGGCCGTATGAGCCTAAATATGTACGATGCAAAATATGCAAATGTATATTTTGTGAATTTTAACTTTTAAGGAGGTTATTTCATGCCAACAGTAGAATTTCAAGGAAAATCTTTTTCAGTTGATGAAGATGGCTTCATCGATAATTACGAAGACGGTAAATGTGACGAATGGGTCCAATACGTCAAAAAAGAAGAAGGTATTGATGAATTGACCGATGAACATACAAAGGTCATCGATATTCTTCGTGAATACTATGAAAAAAATGGTATTGCTCCAATGGTGCGCGTCCTTTCCAAATTAACCGGTTTCAAACTGAAACATATTTATGAATTGTTTCCATCAGGACCTGGTAAAGGTGCCTGTAAAATGGCTGGTTTACCCAAACCCACCGGTTGTGTATAGCACCTAATTTTATGAAAAAAGGTCATACATCTATTTGTATGGCCTTTTTTTTTACAACGCGTGAGTACGATTAATGGAAGATCCCCATGAAATGCCAGACCATAAATATTCAAACCCAATCCAAAACAGAGCTGATTGATATTACAAACCATGTTCAAACATTTGTTCGCGAAAATAAAATTGAGCATGGCATCTGTATGATATATATACCGCACACCACAGCTGCCGTAACCATTAACGAAAATGCCGATCCTACAGTCAAGCAGGATGTATTGATGGTCTTAAATGATATTATTCCCTGGAAAGCCAATTACAAGCATCTTGAAGGCAATTCTCCAGCTCATATTAAATCGATTATCTGTGGCGCTTCAGAACTTATTCCGGTTGCAGACCATCAGCTTGTTTTAGGTACCTGGCAGGGCATCTTTTTTTGTGAATTTGATGGTCCCAGAAACCGAAAATTTTATATTCAAATGCTATCATGCCAATAGATGACATTGATAAAATAATTATCAATCGGATTCAATCCGATTTTCCAATGACCAACCGGCCTTACCGTACCTTGGCCAACGAGTTGCTCCTTGATGAAGCCACCATTATTTCAAGAATAAAAAAATTAAAAGACAAAGGTATTATCCGCCGCATCGGGGGAAATTTTTCACCGGAAAAATTGAATTTTCAAAGCACATTGTGCGCAGCAAATGTTCCTGAGGATACGATAGAATCATTTACCGCTGTGGTCAATTCCTTTGATGGTGTCACTCACAACTATCTACGTGACCATCGCTACAATGTGTGGTTTACATTCATTGCCCCTTCAATGGATGATATTTGTTCAAACCTTGAAAAAATCAAACAAGAAACCGGCCTGACTCAAATTCTAAATTTACCGGCAACACATGTTTTTAAAATAAAAGCTCAGTTTACGCTATAGGCGATAGGCCTTTTTTACAGCGCAGGATTTCAGCAGAAAGAGTTATTGAACGATAATAGGCTGGTCTTCAATGCAGACCTTTTCAACCGGTAAAATGAGACTCATTGTTGTCCCTTTCCCCTTCTCACTCATTACGTGAATGGATCCTTTATGGGCCTCGATAATTCGTTTAACAATGGATAACCCCAGGCCTGTGCTTTTTTCACCGTCACTTTGTTTGTTTCTGAATTTTTGAAAAGTTCCAAAAATATGGGGTTGATGCTCTATAGGGATACCGTGGCCCTGATCAATGACATCCACTTGAATTTTTCCATCAATATCAAGAATTTTAACAATGATCTTGCTATTGGGTGGTGAAAACTTGATTGCATTGCTCAACAAATTATCCATAACTTGAGCCATTCGGGTCCGGTCAAATCCGATTTCTGGAATGGTGTCACTATGCAGGGATATATGGATCTGCTTTTCATTAAATTTATGTTGAAACAAACGGATACGATTTTGAACCATATCGACCAGGCTGTCTTTCTGAATACGAAGATCCAGTTTACCGCTTTCAATGACAGCTACATCCAGTAAATCATTGACCAAAGCAAGCATATGTTTGCTTTGTTTGTATACAATATCCAGGAATTCTTTATGGTCCTCACTCAGTTTTCCAGATAATTCATCAATCAGCAATCGTGAAAACCCTCGAATAGATCCCAAAGGACTTCGCAAATCATGAGCAGCAATGCCTAAAAATTTATTTTTCATTTGATTGAGCTGTTCTAAACGAACGGTCATATTTTCAAGCATATCTCTTTTTTTCTTCAACTCAATATGTGTTTGAACACGAGCTTTGACAATCGGTATACTGAAAGGTTTGATAATATAATCAACACCACCACACGCAAAGCCTTTTGTTTCATCGGTTTCATCTGATTTAGCCGTAATAAAGATAACCGGTATTTCCCGTGTTCGATGATTGTTTTTTAACTGATGGCAAACTGCGTAACCATCAATATCCGGAAGCATAATATCTAAAAGAATCAAATCCGGCGATTGATCAGCGTTCGCTATCTTTATTGCCTCCTGACCAGTGGTGGCAAAAACAATTTGATAGTCATTGCGCATGGCTTCTGCCAAAATCTGAATGTTTGAAGGAATATCATCTACAATTAATAGTTTACTTTTCTGATCTTCCTGGACCATCAGAAGTCTCCTGTTGTATATTATTTTTTTGGATTGTTTTCTCTAAATGCAACAATTGTGATCGGGCTTGAGAATAATCAAATTGCGACATATGTGTCTCGATGATGCTGAGATCTTTGATGTAAATGGTATCACGCAACAATTCTTTTAATGAGTTATAGACGGTTTCTGCATCCAGATTTTGCTGTTGCAATAATCGATCAAATCTTGTTATCAAGGTGCGAATTTTTTGATAGTCATCGGATATTTTTTCAGATAATTTGCTTTCCAGGGCGATATCGGGTGTCTTGGTCATAGAATGATCCTGAATCAAGCGTTCTATTTCAGTAATTGTTTCAGCCAGGATTTTTTCAAGCTGTTGGATATGCGCTATAATATTTGTACCATCGGTTTCTTTTATTTTTTTCTCAAGTTGATAGCAGTTTTCATGGACAGCTTTTGCGCCAAGATTTCCAGAAACACCTTTAAGCGTATGAATAAGGTTTTGGGCATCAGCATATAATTTTTGTTCATACGCTGTTTTAATGCGGACAGCACAATCAGAAAAGTCACGAACAAACGATGTGAGTATTTTTAAATAGGTCTGTTCCTGATAAGACACACGGGCAAGACCATCAGGTCTGTTCAGTAGTGAAGAAGAGGATTTAAAGGCAGTATTCTTAAGAGCCTCTTTTTTTTCCAGCGGCTTGGTTATTGATGCGTCAAGATGTGGGAGCCATCGGCACAGGGTTTGTATTAAGATATCCGGGTCAATAGGTTTGGTGGTATAATCATTCATACCGGCGGTAAGACATCGTTTTTTTTCACCGGTCATAGCATGAGCGGTCATGGCAATAATCGGGACATTATTAAGGAATTGTTTATCAGATTCATGCTGACGGATCAAACGGGTCGCTTCATAACCATCCATCTCAGGCATCTGGATATCCATCAAAATTGCATCATATCGATCCGAATGATGGATATACATGTCCAAAGCTTCCTTTCCATTGGCAGCAATATCAACGTGAAACCCCGCCAAACGTAACAGTTCTTCAGCAACCTCTTGATTGATATCATTATCTTCAACCAGAAGAATGTTACCTGTCAGATCGTATCGTTGTTGATAGTGCCTGGATCTGTATTTTTTCTTTAACAGGGGTTGAATTTTATTCTTACCCAAAACCGACATAATGTTATCGAACAATTCCGAAGGGTTGATAGGCTTTGTCAAGACAGACTCAATGCCTGCGGATTTCGCAGCATGAATAATATCATCATCACTATACGCGGTGACCATCAAAATAGCCGGAATCTTATTTATATTTTTCAATGCTTTGATACGTCGAGTGGATTCAATGCCATCCAATTCCGGCATTTTCCAATCCATAAGGATTAAGGAAAAGGAGGGCGCATCCGGTGATTCCAATAGTTGAATCGCTTCTTTTCCGCTTCCAGCCTCTGTCACTTGAAATGAAAAAGAGGACAGGGTTTTATTGAAAATGATTCGTGAGGCTTTATTGTCATCCACCAGTAATATATGAACATTTTGAATATTCATTGGTTGATCTTTTAAAAGCAAATTAGCCGGTTTCCATCCAAAAGAAGAGGTAAATGAAAAAGTACTCCCTTTACCAGGGATGCTCTTGACAGAAATTTCCCCATCCATGATTTTAACAAGTCCTTTACAAATAGCCAATCCCAGGCCTGTTCCTCCGTATTTTCGGGTAATATACCGATCCGCCTGACTGAAAGACTTAAACAGCGTATTCATTTGAGCGTCATTCATTCCTATACCTGTATCGATTACTGAAAACAATAAAGATAATTTATCTTGATCTGATGATTTTTGGCGGATGATCCGAATGATAATTTCTCCATGATCTGTAAATTTGATGGCATTATTGGTCAAATTGGTCAATACCTGTCCCAGTCTTAAAGGATCGCCAACCAAAATTTGGGGTACATCTGGATGAATGGAAAAAATCAGTTCAAGGCCTTTTTTATGTGCTTTGATACTCAAAATATTTGATAGTTTTTCCAAAACATCATCCAGTTGAAAAGCAACACTTTCAATGGTCAGTTTACCGGCTTCAATTTTTGAAAAATCTAAAATATCATTGATAATGGATAAAAGGGACTGAGATGATGTGGTAATTTTATAGAGATAATCATACTGTTTATCCGTTAAATTGGTTTGCATGACCAGATGGGTCAAACCAATGATTGCATTCATGGGGGTTCGAATTTCATGGCTCATTCTGGCCAGAAATTCACTTTTGGCTTTGTTGGCATTTTCAGCATCAGCCCTTGCCATGACCAATTGTTCCTCAGCGCGTTTAAGCCTGGTAATATCTCTTCCAGAAACCACAACATGTTCAATGGTTCCATCCTGAACCCAGGGTGCATATTGAACACTCATATATCGAAGACCTGTTTGCGGATAATTGTACCAGGTTTCAAAAACAGTGGTTTCTCCTTTAAAACAACGATTCAGTTTGGGTTGCAATTGAGCATACATTTCCTCACCAAAAAGTTCTTCAACCGTTTTACTGATCAGTTCATCCTTCTGTTTCCCAAACGCATTGACATAGGATGCATTGACCAGGATATAACGATAATTGGTGTCAATCAGAGCAATCATATCACTGGTTGCAGAAACAATTTTTTCGTACATTCGAAGTTGTTTTTCTGCGCGTTCGTGTTGGATGATTTTTTGAGAAAGACGATCCGTCCGTTCTTTGACTCGTTTTTCCAGGCCCTCATTGAGCTGCAACAATTTTTTTTCAGCGTCCACACGTTCGGCAACATGATATGCATTCGCCCGAATAAAATTATTGGCAATGGTGACCAAAAGCCCCAGTTCATCATTTTCATGCCCATTTAATGGTTTAAGCTGGGCATTATCCATCATGCGAGGATCAATGGAACGAAAGGATTGGATAATTAAAGCCATAGGTTCAGTAATAATGCGTTGAAAAACAGCAAGCATGATTCCCCAAACAATCAATACCAGAAAAAGAGACAAAATAAAGGTCAATAGCGCACGATGGTACAATGGTGCAAGCAGAACATGATGATCAACTGTCAACTGAAGGGTTCCCAAATGGTCATTATTTATATGAAAGAGTGAAATGCTGTTTTGCGTGTATTCCTTAGCGACCAATTGTGTGATGATACGATAGGTATTGTCAGAGTGGGAATAGGTTTTGTTGGAGACAAAAATTTTCTGTTGGCTATTGAAAATTGTGGCTTCTGTAATAAAATTATTCTTAACCAATCCGGCAAGAATAATATTTCCCCAGTCCTTATCATTATTGAAAAGCGCCTGACTGGATGGTTTTTGAACAGCTGTCAGGATTTCCTGAATGGTATGTTCATTAATTTGTGTTTGTAAATAATAAGCCCATACAATCTGTGAAATTCCCAGGATAAAAGCCATCATCAACGCAGCAATAAAGCCTTTTCTTGCCAGTTGAAAGGAGATGCGTTTGACCACAGGAATCGGCATATTCATCGCTTGAGATATCATGATTTGTCCTTTTTTGAGGTGCTGTCATAGCTCTATGGGAACGAAGCAGAAATTATGCCAATTATATTTTACAGTATGAAATGATGGCTAAAACAGATAGGACTCCAGGCTTCATCGAAGTAAGAAACGTGTCTCCGAAATTAAAATGGGAAACTTATTTTTCGAGCATTCCTTGGCTAAAGCGTATATCTTTGGGCTTATGCAGCCTTTTCTGCCAAAATAGTCTGAAGTTTTTCGGCTAGTTTTTTAGCTTCTTTTTCAGCTTTTTTAGCTCTTTGACGTTCTTTCTCTGTTTTTTGTCGTTCTGTTTCAATCGTCTTTTCAGCATCCTCAGCTCTTAGACGTTCTTTCTCTGTTTTTTGTCGTTCTGTTTCAATCGTCTTTTCAGCATCCTCAGCTCTTAGACGTTCTTTCTCAGCTCTTAGACGTTCTTTTTCAGTTTTTTGAGATTGTTCCTGATAACTTTTTAAAACATATGGCTGATAGACCGCATCTTTTATTAATTTTTCTAAAGGCGGCTGAGAATATAAATCTTTTACCCGAAATTTAAAACCTGGCAATACATGGGATTCAATAATTCCATTACGAGGTTTTATTTTTTGATACGTTCCTTTTGAATTCAGGCGATAAAAAGACGTCTCCTTTTTATTTCTATCCAGGATAAAGTATTCTTTCACGCCTCCCATGCTGTACTCATTCTTTTTTATAACGGTATCATTTTCAAGACCTTTTTTGTCGGAATCTGACAAAAATTCAATGCACATATCAAAACATCCTTTGTATGTACAGTCATCAGGTTCAATTTGAACAGGATTACTATTAAGAATGACAGCCAAATCAGGCTTGCGTATGGATGTTTTGTTCGGAAGAACAAGTTTAAATCCAATATCAAGACCAACAATAATGGCCGTTCTCATTGTTTTAATATGCTCTTTAATAATTGAATAAAAAAATTCAGACTGTACAAAGCTCGCAAAATCTCCCACTGACTTAACCTCCAAAATACCATTGTTCCATTCATATCTAAAATCAGGATGTTCATAGTAATTTTCCCAATAATCTTTTTCAGAAACCATTAAGCCCGCCTCTGATTGAGGTGTAATATCTTTTTTGATCAAAGGGGGGAAATGGGGGATGTCTATTGGTAGATGATGAAAAAATTTTGGGATAACAGGAGGCTGATTTACAGGCATTGATAATTGTTGTAGCGCTTCCATCATTACTCCTTTTCTAAAGCGTGTTTCTTTGAGGTCATTAATGTCTTTTGAGATGAGTATTTATTCTGATTATATCGGCTTTTTGGGAGCAATAATTTCAAATAATTATGAGGTTTTTATAAAAACACTTTAAGTCCCGCAGGGACGACAGATAATAGCCTGGAGCTTTAGCTCCAGGTTCTTGCTGCGGACTTTCATTTTGGCACATTCC
>PEAL01000227.1 GCA_002753725.1 Deltaproteobacteria bacterium | reverse complement strand
TAAACGGCTTTGTAATAAAGTGGAAAGAGCCCTTTTTCATGGCATCTACAGCCGTAGACACTGTTGCATAGCCTGTAATCATGATGACTTCAATGTTAGGATCTTTCTGTTTTGCTGTTTCCAGAACCCCCATTCCATCAATTTTATCCATTTTCAGGTCCGTAAGAATGACATCAAAATGATATTGATTCAAAAGATTCGTCGCTTCCAGCCCATCCGCTGCTGTCTTTACATGATAACCTTCCTTTGTAATCACATGTTCAAGGTTGGCCCTGGCAATTTTTTCATCCTCTACAACCAGAATATTGTACTTTTTGGAAGATTTTAAAATCCTGACGGCCAAATGCTCCAATATTCGATCCTTAATCTCAGGCAAACCATAATGTTCTTTATTGAGAATGGATTCCGCATGTTTGATATCAAGATTATCTTTGGTTGTTTTGTTCCAGGGAAGAGAAATTAAATAATCAATGTAATTCATTCCAATGGTGTATTCTGCGGTGGCAGGGTTACTTTTTTTCAGTTTTTCGATTTCTTTGAGTGCAATATTTTCAACCTGTTCAGGCATCTTTGCATTGATTACCGAAAGTTTCAAGTCGTCCAGTTCGGCCTCATTGACGTTTTCTTCCTGGTCATCTTTTTTTTTAAATATCGCCATTGTTTACTCCCTATATTTGGGGGCAATGGATGGAGGGAAGCAACGTTCATTCTTATTGTCCACCAGCCATTGTTTACTCCCTATATTTTTTACATAATAACAGTTATTTTTTTGCGTAATGTATACAAACAAGCCCTCATGCGCAACTTTTTTTCTCACGCGTTTATCTTTTTTCTTTTTTCTGACAACATCGTTACAATTCGCAACACCGTACCAATATTTGCAACAATCTATATCTATCTATTTTAATTAATAATTACAACGTTGTTTTCAGGGCTGTTGCAAATAGCAATAGTTCACCGCTTTATCAAAAAACACACCAAACCGGTAGAATCTCCTTTAAAATAAATAGGTTATAAAAAGCTTGGAACATGGCACCGATATTGCGATATAAATCTCTAAACGAGCCAATAAGGATTCAAAAATAACCCTTAAAAAAGGAGTAATGAATAATGAAACGATTTAATCATATTACCAGTAAAATTGAGAATTTAATGACAGCCATCACGTTTGCGGAAGCTGGAGAGCACGAAACCGCTTTGCAAATGATGGAACAAGATAACAAAAAGAAAAAAAGAAATTCAAAAACAGTTGCTGCTGTTAAATATGTGGATCATAGACCGCGGCTAACCGTTTAAAATGACAGTATATCAAATGAATGACAAAAGGGCATACAATGAAAAAAGTGCTTTTAGCCATTGATGGGGTAACTCCCACTGTCAAAATATTCCGCTATGCAGTACAACTTTGTCAATGGACAAAGGCAGAATTAAATGTGCTTCAAATTGTCGGAAAACGAAATACGAGCAACTATTTAAGTAAACTTCGTAAAAAGGCAGGTGTTGTCAGGCAATATTTTGAAGATTCTATGGTTGCCGCAACCTATGCTGAAGCAGGAGAACATGAAACCGCCAGAGATATGATTGATGAAGCAATGATCAACATCAAAAAGATATTGCCGGAATCTGAAAAAGCTGGCGTGAAATGCCATCTGGTTCTAAAAAATGGTGAAACAGAAAAAGAGATTATCAATTATGTGAAGGAACATAGAGATGTGGTGTTTACCATATATGATGCACCTCATCATGAACAGAATGACAATGGGACGTTGATCGACCATAAACGGATGATCAAAAATATGGAACAAAAACTGCCCATTCCCCTGTTCGTATTTAATCGATGAATCAAATATTTGTATTTAAAAGGAGGATATAACATGTCAAGATTTTTAAAAAAACTAAAAAGCAAGGTTAAAAATTTAAATAAAACAATGGAAACCTATCAGGAATCCATTACATTTGCTGAGGCCGGACAGCATGAATATGCGCTGCAACTTAGTGAACAACCTCGTGAGGAGGAAAGACTCGGAAAGCTTCTTGTTATTGGAAAAGAAAGCCAATTTTCTGATGGCGTTATTGCTTATTCTCTGGAAATGGCACAACGGATGTCTTTTGAAATCATTGCACTCAATACCGCACCCCTTTCATGTAAAAGTTTTAGTTTGTTTTCACCCTCTCTGTCAGGTGTATGTAAAGAGTTTAAAGACCTTTCCGAACAAAATATATCCAACTTTCAGGAGCAAGCCCTTCAATCCCAACTTAAATTCACGCATGTTGTTAAGTTTAGTGAGGCAGAAGCGGCCACAGAACAAATTCAAAAAGAGTTTGGGACAATTGATTTTGTTGTATCTGAACCTGAAGAAGAACGGGTCGACAATCGTGTTCAAAAGGATAATCGACTTCAAAATGAAATATTTGTTTATTCAATGGTATAACAACCATCATATTCAGACGATGATGGTGCCAATACAATAAAGGAGCTTAAATGAACATTCATTTTATCATAGGGATCGGGATTATACTTTTTACATTTTTATTGTGCTTTGTTTATAGAGAAGAAAATAAAAATCAGTAAAGGGTTAACCACTCATTCTTCAACTGTTTTTGATTGATGAGTAATGAACAAGAATGACACTTTGAAAGGAGTCTTAATAAAATGACACCTGAAATGATTTTAACAATGACTGTGCTTGCTTTTGTCATATTTCTTTTTGTGTTTGAATGGCTGAGGGTTGATGTCGTTGGAATAATGATGATGGTTTTGCTGCCATTGATAGGCGTTATCACCCCGAAAGAAGCATTTGTCGGGTTAAGCAGTAATGCCGTCTGTTCGATTATCGCAGTTATTATTATTGGTGCAGGACTGGATAAAACCGGCGTGATGAACCAGGTTGCAAGACCCATCATCAAATTAGCTGGAAAAAGCGAAAAAAGAATTATTATTTTAATATCAAGCACTGTTGGTATTATTTCAAGTATGATGCAAAATATTGGTGCTGCCGCTCTTTTTCTGCCCGCAGCCCAGAGAATATCAAAACGAATTGGCGTGCCGACATCCCGAATTTTAATGCCGATGGGATTTTGTGCAATTATTGGCGGCACCATCACACTGATTGGTGCCAGTCCAACCATTTTATTGAATGACCTGATGGTTCTGGGTGGAAATAAACTGGAACCTTTTGGTTTGTTTACGCAAACTCCAATAGGGATTTGTCTTCTATTCAGTGCGATTTTATATTTTTCATTTTTTGGAAAATTTGTATTGCCCGAAGCCGGTGGCGAGGCAGACAAAGGCGTTACCGCTTCTCTGATTGAAGAGTACCGAGCCCTGGACACAATGTATGAATTGCATATACCGGCGCAATGGGAAAAAAGTAAATCACTGGAAGACCTTGGCATTCGAACCAAATTTCTTTTAACCATTATTGCCATAAATGTTTCTGACAAAAAAGAAAAAATATTTGTACCAAGAAGCGTCAATGTTTTATCTGCAAACGATGATATTGTTGTTGTGGGTAAGGAAAAAAATGTTTTGATGCTTGCTGAAGAATTTGGCTGGCAAGTTAAAGAGGGGCTGGATGTTTTTGCTGAAAGCCTGTCTCGTACAAATGCAGGAATGGCAGAAACGATTGTTTCACCTCGATCTGAATTAATCGGTAAAACCATGAGCAGTGTTAATTTTAAAGAATTTTATGATGTTAATCCCATCGCACTGTTTAAGGGCAACAAAATATTTTATGGTGGATTAACCCATGTAAAACTCCAAATGGGGGACACGCTCCTGTTGCAGGGCCCCTGGGAAAAATTTCATATGTTGAGAAATCGTCCCCAAAAGACACTCACTTTTTCGAGTGCTTTAGAGGGTGAAATCATGCGGCCTCAAAAAGCAAGCTTAGCAGTTACATGGCTATTAATCGCATTGGCCCAAATCATTTTTTTAAAGATTCAGCTCTCTGTCGCTCTGATGTCCGGTGCATTGGGGATGATTGTTACCGGCGTGTTATCCATTGATGAAGCTTATCAATCTGTAGACTGGATGACTGTTTTCTTGTTAGCGGGGCTTATTCCACTGGGCATTGCATTTGAAAAAACAGGCACCGCAGCCTTTATTGCCCATGGTATATTGGGATTAATCGGTCATCCGCCACCCATTATTCTTCTTGCGGTCATTGGCATATTGACATCCTTTTTTACCCTCGTCATTTCCAATGTTGGTGCCACTGTTTTGCTTGTCCCCTTATGCATGAACATGGCGGTTATTGCCGGTGGTGATCCTCGAATGGCCGCATTGGTTGTCGGGTTGTCAGCATCCAATACATTTGTTCTTCCCACACATCAAGTAAATGCTTTGATTATGAGACCTGGCGGATATCGAACAGTTGACTATGCAAGGGCAGGCGCAATTATGACAGTCCTTTTCCTTTTTGTCGAATTGTCTATTCTTTATTTGTTTTACGGGATATAAAAAAATAACCACTGAAAAATGAAAGGATACTATCGTGGCTATCATAACTATTTCAAGAGGATGTTTCAGTCATGGTAAAGAAATTGCTGAAAAAACGGCTGAAATGTTAGGCTATAAAATTATGAGCAGAGAAATTCTTTTGGATGCAGCTCAATTTTTCCATATTTCTGAAAAAGAAGTATTAAAATCTATTCATGATGCCCCTACCATATTGGAAAGATTGACTCATGGGAAAGAAAAATATCTTTTGTATATCCAGGCAGCCCTTTTGCAGCATGTTAAAAATGATAACGTTGTCTATCATGGACATGCTGGCCATGTATTGTTGCCTGATATCAGCACTATTTTTAAAGTCAGAATCATTGCTGACACAGACGAACGTATCAAATTCCTGAAACAAACAAAGAATTTCTCATCGGATAAAGCAAGGACATTTATTGAAGAAGAAGATAAACAACGATCCCGTTGGACACAATATATTTACAATCTGGATATCAATGATCCGAAACTCTACGATATGGTCTTGAAGGTCGGAAAACTTTCCATTCAGGATGCGTGTGATATCATCTGCGCTGCTGTTAGAACCCATACGTATCAAACAACGGATGAAGCCATGAAAACACTTGAGGATATTGCCCTTAGCAGCTATATAAAGGTTGCTATTCAAAAGGTTTGTCAGGCAGAAGTCAGTTCCATCGGTGGGAATATCCATATAAAAACCCATTGTCCCAAAATTAAAAAGTCCAGCTATACCAGTACGAAAATGCAACATGACACTCAGGAAAAGTTAATGGGCAATCTGAGCAAAGAAATTTCAGATATTGTCCATACCATTGACGGTGTAAAAGAGGTGATCATCGATATCTTGCCACCTTCTTACAGTTGTTAGGCAATGATGAAGGCATAAACATCAACGTATTGTCAATCACAACAGAGATGTTATTGGCACTACGTTGACATTTGCCTGTCAATGTTTCGAGGTATAACCAATAAACGAATATGGAAAAAATTATGGGAATTAGCCTCAGAAAGAAAGTCAGTATCATTTTTTTTGTTTATATTTTGATCTGTGCATTGCTATGGATCATTAATGATTATCGAAATAATCTTCTGGCCAAAAAACTCCGCATCATTGACAGTCAAAGTATTTTTTTAAATACCATTCTGGAGGCACGACGGTATGAGAAAAATTTTTTTTTGTATTTTGATATCACCGATCTTGAACATGCATTTCATTATCTGAAAGAAGGAGAAATAATATTTAACAAAATTATTGATGACTTATACAGTGGACGAAAACTGTCGCAAAAATTAGATAACTCCTATAAGAAACTGACAGAATATAAACTTTCAATTGAAAAATTATTAAGCATGCATCAGGATGCTGATGCTTCAAAAGCAAGCGGTCAAAAGGATAATGATTTAAATTTTCAGAATAAAATAAGAAATCTGGGGAAACAAATTACCGATGATATTGAACAGATTGTCAAATTGGAACGTTTTCAAACCGATAACATGATCAAAAAAGCCAGGATTTATCTTGTTCTTATGACACTGGGGATTTTGATATTAAGTATTGTCATTGCGTTATTTCTTTTTTTCAGTGTAAATCGTCCTTTAAAATCAATTGAACATGCCATTCAAAAAATTGTAGAGGGGGATTATACCAATATTGATATAAAGATCAAAAGCAAGGAATTTGTTTCCCTGGTCACCAGCTTAAATAATATGATCAACGAGTTAAACAGGAGAAGCGAGCAACTCATTCAAAGTAAAAAATTGGCATCTCTTGGGACATTAACATCCGGAGTGGCCCATGAATTAAACAATCCATTAAACAATATTTCATCCTCCATTCAAATCGTACTTGAAGAACTGGAAGATGATAATATTAACTTCAAAAGAGAATTATTAATTGAATCTGAAAAGCAGGTGGATCGCGCTAGAGATACAATCAAAGCACTTCTGGAATTTTCAAGAGAAACATCGTATAAGCCGATACCGGTCAACTTTAAAGAACTGGTTCACAAAACGGTTCGATTGACAAAAGGGGAGCTGCCAACAAATGTTGAACTGAATATCGATTTCTCAGATGATATTCAAATATTTGCTGACCCTCAACGCATTCAGCAGGTACTGATTAACTTGATATTAAATGGCGTTCATGCAATGGAAAAAGGTGGCATTTTAAGTATAAAGGCCAATAGCGACAGAGAAAAAGGCGAGGTTTGTTTTCAGGTGAAAGATACAGGAAAAGGGATCTCTCCCCTGCATCTTTCCAAAATTTTCGATCCATTTTTTACGACAAAGGAAGTTGGAAAAGGTTCAGGGTTAGGCCTTTCGGTCACACACGGTATCATTGAACACCATGGCGGGCGAATTGAAGTTAAGAGCAAAATCGATAAAGGCACAACATTTACAGTCTATTTGCCAGCCCCGCCACCATCCAATGCGTAATTTTTTTTACAAAGACAGGTAATAACGATTCATGACAACAGATACACAATCCATACTGGTAGTGGAAGATGAGGATATATCTCGTAAAAACCTGACGCACATCCTTAAAAAAGAAGGGTATGGTGTCATTTCAACCCATAATGGCTCAAAAGCCATTGACTTGTTGAAAAAAAATCATTTTGATCTGGTTCTTACTGATTTGAAAATGAGTAACGTTGATGGGATGCAGGTTTTATTGAAAAGCAAGGAACTTCAGCCCCATACAGAAGTTATCATGATTACAGGGTATGCAACCATTGACACGGCTGTAAAAGCCATGAAAGAAGGTGCATATCATTATATCTCAAAGCCTTATAGCATTGATGAAGTCAGAAAAATTGTCAGGGAAGGACTTTTAAAAAGGGCACTTTTACTTGAAAATATTAAACTGAAAGAGATGCTCAAGGCACCACAAGATATGCCAGAAATTGTTGGAAAAAGTGAGCCCATACGAGCAATCAAAGAAACCATTCAACAGATCGCTCCATCAGATATCAATGTTTTAATATTGGGTGAAAGTGGTACGGGTAAAGAACTGGTTGCAAAAGCCATTCATCAGAAAAGCAGTCGTTCAAAAAACAAATTTATTGGATTTAACTGTGGATCTTTTACAGAAACATTGATGGCCAATGAGCTGTTTGGTCATGAAAAAGGAGCTTTCACCGGTGCAGTCAAAGAAAAAGCCGGTCTTTTGGAAATTGCAAACAATGGCACGGTGTTTATGGATGAAATTGGCGATATGCCGTTGACCATGCAGGTTAAAATGTTGCGCGTGATTCAGGAGAGGGAAATATTGCGTGTTGGCGGAACCAAAGCGATCCCGGTGGATGTCCGATTCATTGCTGCAACACATCGTGACCTGGAGTCTGATGTCAAGGAGGGGTATTTTCGTCAGGATCTTTTTTATCGCCTTAATGTTATAACAATCAAGCTGCCTGCCCTGGCAGAAAGAATTGCTGATATCCCACTACTTGCCCATTTTTTTCTGGCTGAAAAAAGTCGTTCCATGCAAAAACAAATACAGGACATCGACCGAGAAGCAATGGATTTGCTTGTAAAATACAGTTGGCCTGGCAATATCAGAGAGCTTGAAAATATTATCGAAAGAGCTGTCGCTCTTGAAAATGGAAAATCAATCACAGTGGCTGATCTTCCAGATGATATCATGAATCTTTCTATTGAAACCTATCGGTCGTCTTCAACGAGAATCCCCACACTCATGGAACAGGAAAAACAATATATTCAGTGGATCCTGGAAAAATGCAATGGAAATAAAACCCAGGCATCTAAAATGATGGATATTGATCGTGTATCCCTTTGGAGAAAAATTAAACGATTTGGATTATGATCATCATAAACCTTCTTGTTGTTGGCGATTTTTACGCGCCATCCATTAAAAAAATTGATGGTCTAATAGTTATCTTGATGCGGTCCTCGTCATTCCAAGTTTTTCTTTTAATAATGCCAGCTCTTTTTCAGCAGCGTCAGCTCTGTTTTTTTCAGCTTTAAAATTTTTTTCAGAAGTGTCCGCTCGTTTTTTCTCTGTTTCTGCCCGTTTTTTCTCTGCTTCCGCTTTTTCTTTCTCTGCTTCCGCTTTTTTTTTCTCTACTTCCGCTTTTTCTTTCTCTGCTTCCGCTTTTTTTTTCTCTCCTTCCGCTTTTTCTTTCTCTGCTTC
>PEAL01000033.1 GCA_002753725.1 Deltaproteobacteria bacterium | reverse complement strand
ATGCCTTCTCTTAATTCAACCTCTCCCCCTTTCAGATGATTATAATGATGTTGTTGATGATAAACAACTACGTCTTGAGTACTATCAATAACTGAGTTTTTATCAGCAAGTGCAAGTGAAACCATTCCATTATCCCACCCCGCACGACCGACTACAAATGATGGAATTTGTGGCCATAAATACTTAGTAAACACAAAATAGTCCATTCCGGTTGGGTTATGCAAAGAACCATATGCTGTCGCATGATCTCGCAGCTCTTTTTCCCAGTCAGGATGATCATCCAAAAGTTGATCAATAGGGACATTCCATCGACGACCCACCATCAAAAAAGTATCAAATTTATTTTTTACAATTTCGATAGACGGCATAAAATCACTGGTCAATATGATATCACCGTTAATATATACGAGTATATTATTTGTTGCTATGGATTGAGCACGATAAAACATGTCATTAATATAAGGAAGTCTATTTTTATTGCACTTAACATCCGGTACATGTATCAGGTTCAATTCCTGAGCAATTTCAGAAGTACCGGGTTCATTACCAAACAGTATGATTTCTGGTTTGGGTTGAAGTTTCGTCCAACTGATGATCGCATTTCTCTGGATAATCTGAATATGCCCTTGAAAAGGTTTTAATGTGGTAAATAGTGTGACTGAATGATTATTGGAAAATTGGTTCAAGGGTTCAATATCGGGCCATCTTTTCAGGTCATGTAATAGCTGACTTGCTTTCTCATACGGAAAGTGTAATGCTATCTCTAAATTCAGCGACGCAATGGCAGCATCGAATTGTCCCACTCGCGCTAAACAAACAGCTAATGCGTATGACAAACCTCTCATTTCAGGGGATAATTTTTGCGCTGATTGAAAATACGCAAAAGCATGAGAATAATCATCCTGCGCAAAAAGATGAATCCCTTTCTGGCATAAATCAAGGGCCTGTTTTTTTTTCTTTGTATTCGCTTGCACAGAAGAAAAACAATCAACCGGATTTCGTCCAACTCTTCCGAGCCTTTGCTGAAAAGATTGTGCATTGAACGCTGAATGAGAAACCAGCTTTTTGTTGTTTGCTTGAGGCAATTGAAAAGAAACCATTTTAACATCGTCTTGAATAGAAAATTCAATAAAATTTCTATGCGCCCATTCCATCAACGGAATTACTTCCTGAAATCCGACAAAAGAACCGCCTTTCCAATAAGGTGCATAAAAAAGTTCACGAAAGATAATCGGATCAAACTGAGGAATGACAACTTGGTCAAAAAAAGTCAAGGCATTGCTTGCTGATAAAAGATACTTGCTGTACCATAGATCATCAATTGCAACGATGCTTCCTTTAGGCAGTAAGGGAACCACTGAATTTAAAATATGCGCCATAATAGGAACATTAGGTAAATCATGGGCGTCTATATATAATAAAACACGATCTGATGAGTGCCATAATTTAGAAAAATCAACGGTCATAATATTTTGTTCAATCAGTGTTACTTTGGACAAATCAATGGGAAGAATTTTTTGACTGTTCATCAGATATTGAAAAGATAAATCAATAGCAATGATTTCATGGTGCCCTCCTGCATGAAGCCATGCACGCAAGGACATGCCGGATAGGGTGCCAAGCTCAATAATTTTTGTGGGTTGATAGTGATGAACCAGTTGGACCAAGGCTGTTAACGATTTTGGTGTTTGATCTCTATAGTAAAGCCGTCGTTCTGCCTTTGCAACCGTTTTAATCATTTTTGAAAAGTGTTGAAGCAAAATAGACTTTTCAGAGGTCGAGTTCATTATTTTTTTATGTTCTTTCTTTTTTTAATTATATTTTGTGCAGTAAAATATAACAGCTGTATTTTACATAAGCTCAATATTGACAATTGTTACAAAAAACTAAAATAGCACCTTCAACGTTTAAAATTTGTGTATGATCAATATCCTGAACATCTATCGTGTATTTTTTAGGCTTTATATAGAAGTTATAGTTAACTGCATTTAATCAGTGACAAATATAAAGTAATCATGTAATTTCTTACTCCCACTCGTTAAACAGGAATTCCAGTTTTTCTTTCAAGCAATATTGAGTGCTTGATTTTGCAATTTGAGATTAATAACATATAATAGAAATGGAAAACAATGGGTCTTTTTAATAAATTAAAAATAATCAAAAAACAAGCCAAGAATCTTCATTTTGAACAAACCATCCATTCCAACGGGATTGAATTTTTTTTGCCATCCCATTTATGGGACAGGGTTATTCAAAAACAGGGTAACAGCCACCTTTTGCATCAGTTTGTTGCTCTTCAAATGCTTCTTGAAGAAGGTCTGGCAGAACAACGCGAAAACGGATTCTTTATCCTTTCTGAGTCTGCCGTGTTGCTGGATGAACATACCCGGTATCTACTGGATTTACCGGCTCCCTGGCCGGGGGGAATGACAACGGAGATATCAGGCCATACACAATCATCTCAATTCAACGCCTTGCTTTTTCTTAAAGCGCTTGATGGAGAAATCATTCGATATTACGATATGAACGGCCCGATGTTAGAATTGAGCGAAGAAGAAAAATTTTTGCCCGATGCTTTGCAATGGCATGCCTTGAAAGCCATCCATGATCATCAAACGGTATCGGAAAATGATCGCACCGAATATCATCATCTATCACTGATTTATCAATTGCAGCAAGCCCAGAAAAAAGGGCTGAACATTCATCTTGCCCAGTTCAGCCAACTTGATATTGTTCAACCCGAACGTATTAGTGTTACAATCGATGAACAAGATGATGGTTCCGCAGTGTTAACCCCTGTTTTTGGCAATATCGCTCAACCAGATGATATTTCTAAACGATTGGGACAGCTGGATCCCAATCACTCCGTTCAAAGCATGCGTATCAATGATACCATTGTTTTATTAAATGAAGAAAAACTGTCAACCATTCATGAAATTATTCACAATCGAACCATCCCTAAATCTCATGTCCGTCAGTTTATGGAAACACCGGCGGCATATATTGATGCCTCTCGAATCGATCTGGATGTCGGTTTTTCCTTTCGTGTCAAAGGGGCAACCCGTTTTAAACATGGGTATTTTGGCGATACTGATCTTTCAGAAATCAACTGGTTCAACCGAGATGAAGATGATGTTCATGCCGATCCAGACATGCCTTCAGATACTCCCCTTGATCTGACTCAGATTATCAGTGATCAAAGTGAACTGGAACGATTTCGCAATCACATGACAGATTCCCTTCAAGCAGGGGCGAATTGCTTTGAGTTCAATAAACAAAATATTCCCCTGGATCAAATTCAAATCATTGAAGCCGAACTGGATGCCCTGGCTTTGACACTGGAAAAACAATCTGAAGAAGATGGCTTGCAGAATCTAAAAGTGATCGATATTAGCCAGAATGATGATTTCTGCGAGTTTGGCAATGAGGTCATTCCGCCACAGCCAGAAGCTTGTTTTTATACTGAAGAACTTGATTTCTCAGGATATAAACGTCAACCCTATCCTCATCAATTGGAAGGTATTCGATGGATTCTTGGGCTGTCTGTTGAAAGTATCAACGCGCCACAAGAGCTTCAGGATCGCCTGGGGGCGCTGTTGGCGGATGATATGGGCCTGGGAAAAACATTCATGGCCTTGATTGCGGCATCAGAATATTACCGTTTGGCAGCTATTCAGGGAGATATTCAACGGCCCATTTTAGTCGTTGCGCCCTTAAGCTTATTGGAGAACTGGAAAAATGAGGTTGCTGAAACCTTTGAAAAAAGCCCTTTTCGAGACATTGTCATTCTTCAATCCAGTGCAGAGCTTCAAAAATATCGTATTCATGGCGCAGGCGTTGAAACCCGCCAAGGGTTTTCCAGTGAGGAAGATTCTGATGATGCGGTGTGTGATACCAGTGTTCTGTATTCATTAAAAATTGGTCCTGAGTTTGGCACAGAACGTCTGGATATGACCTGCCGGATGGTTCTCACCACCTATCAAACCCTTCGTGATTATCAGTTTTCACTGTGCCGCATTGATTGGTCACTGGTGATCTTTGATGAAGCCCAAAATATCAAAAATCCCAATGCACTTCAAACCCGAACCGCCAAAGGACTCAAAGCCCGCTTCAAGCTGGTGGTGACTGGCACGCCGGTTGAAAATCATCTGGGTGATTTCTGGTGTCTGTTTGATACCGCCAGACCCGGCGTTTTAGGTGCTTATCAACAGTTCTTGAAAACGTTTGTTCTGCCGATGCTTCGATCAAATCCCGAAGAATTGCCGGATATTCGCAATGAAATTGGTTCAGAATTACGAAACATCGTTGGTGGGCTGATGCTTCGACGGACAAAAGCTGAAAAACTCACAGGCCTTCCTGTCAAAAGGATTCTTGTTGGTGCCAAAGTGCCTGATGGCCGTTTAGAAATATTTGATCCCAATCTTGTCTGCATGATGGAGGGGTATCAATTAGAAATGTACGAAGCAATTGTCAACACCACAGTAAGCAGCATGGATTGCCCAAATGTCAGCGGACAAGTCTTACGAGGACTTCAGCAATTGAAAGAGGTCTGTTTGCATCCTGACTTGATCGATGGCGGCACTCCCGCCATTCCTGAAACCCCGGAAGCTGCCAGAGCGGTCATGATTCAATCCGCAAAGCTTGAATGCCTTCTGATGTTATTAACGCACATACAAGCCAGAGATGAAAAAGCAATTATTTTTATTTTAAATAAGCGTCTTCAACAATTCATCATTTTATGTTTGCAACTCATTTTTGACATTCAAGTGAATGTCATCAATGGCGATACCAAAGCTGTTGCCAAAAATGAACACAGTATGACACGGGTTCGTATCATCCAGGCTTTTCAGGCTAAAGAAGGATTTCAAGTACTGGTTATGTCACCGGTTGCAGCCGGAGTAGGGTTGACTGTCACAGGAGCAAACAATGTCATTCATCTGGAACGTCATTGGAACCCTGCAAAAGAAGATCAGGCAACGGATCGGGCCTATCGTATTGGCCAGAAAAAAGATGTGAATGTGTATATCCCCATTGTTCATCATCCGGAAGAACGATCCTTTGAGCTTAATCTACATGCTTTATTATCCAACAAAATTGATCTTAAAGAAGCCATTGTCACTCAGGAAGATGTCACTGCAAAAGAAATTGCAAAAACGGGATTATTTAACCAACGTCTATCCAGCAAAAAAGGCAGTCAGCTGTTAAGTGATGATATTGCCCGAATGCCGCGCTCGCATTTTATCGCTTTAATTGCTGAACTGATGTATCAAAAAACAGGCAATAAAACGAGCATTGGTGATGATACGATTCATCCAGGATGTCATGTGCTTATAGAAAATGATTCAGAACAAAGCTGTATCATCGTTCATTGCTTTTTAACCCGACACTCTCACTGTGACCAGACCGCATGTCTTAAAATGATTGAACAGGCCCGTGATGGCGTTCAGAATTATCAACAATCGATGGCCTCTGAAATGTGGTTGTTTACCAATGCGCGAAAGTTTAGTAAAGAGATCATTCGCATGGCGAAAGATCGGCAGATCTTTCTCAAAACAATCGGTGATGTCGAGAAAATGTTAGAACAGTTTCCTGTGTCCAGGGAAGCTGTTTTGAATCGGACAACGGCAACGCCATGAAAAATTCTGAGTATGTATAAAAAAGAGCATCAATCTTGCAAATATGCCTTGATGTTGCTGTCAAGTTGTGCAAACCTGGCAGATATTACTTTTCCCATAGAATGATGATAGAAAGGAATACCTATGCTTAAATCACTGAAAGCTCGCATGTTAATCGTTTTTATTGGATTCATTTCTTTTGCCTGTATATTCTTCTATTTATTGCTATATCAAGATATTGTACACTCCATGAATACCCTTGGCCTGAATTCTGCACAAAAAATGCTTTCATTTGCCATGTTAAACATGGAGAGCAAATGCAATGCCATTCAATATTTTGAAAAAACATGGATTAACCAGCGAAAAGAAGCAGTTAAAAATATCGTTCGTACACAAAAAGAAAATATCATGGCCATCCAAAAACAAGTTGAAAATAACATTCTATCCATTGATCAGGCCCAGGATGCAATTATCGAACATCTGTTAAAATTTCGCTATGGGAAAAACAATTTTATATGGTTGTGCGATACAAACACAAAATGGTTGGCTCACCCCAATCCAGAGTATATGAATAAATACTTTACTAAAAAAGTGGACCCCAATGGAAAAGCCATATTAGAACCCATGATTCAAACTGCCAAGGAGAAGGGAAACGGTTTTTACAGTTATCTTGATCGTCGTCTAAATGAAAAGAATTATGAAAAATCACAGTGTTATTTTGAATATATCCCCGACTGGAATTGGATGATTGGCAGCAGTTTTTTTGAAGATGAAATTCAAAAGGCAACGAAAAAGCGTATTGATGCTATCGTTGATGAATTAGGCTATGCGTTCAATAATACGAGTATTGGAATGTCTGGATATTTATTGCTTTTTGATCAGCGTGGAAAAATCCTTGCTCATCCCTATTTACCGGCAGGAACCGATATTTCAGGAATGGTTAACAAGGCCAGTGGACATTTGCTGCTCAATGAACTGATTGAATCTTCAGAAAATCCCAGCAAACCATTGCTATATTTGTGGGATAAAGCCACGCAACGTGGCGAATTTAAATTCTGGAAATATGCGTATACCAATTGTTATAAGCCCTTTAGCTGGTACCTGACAGCAACCTTTTATCAAGAGGAAATTCAAAAACCGGCAAAATATTTTATTCATAAATTTATCGTTTTAACGGTTGTGTTCTTTTTTATATTTATTGTCATTTTTGTCATTTTTGTAAATTCTGTAACCACTCCGATCCTCCGGTTGGCCTCATGTATTCATGAGATGGGAAACAATAATTTATATGCAACCTTACCTGAAAATGATATCAAACGTACAGATGAACTGGGCATTATCGCCCGTGGGTATGAAGCCACGCGTTCATATTTATCAGAAATTATTTCTGAAATGAATCAGCACGCAACAACCGTTACAAAAGCATCGGAAAATTTTTCAACAGATGCCCAGTCACAGTTACAACTCTCTGAAAAAATGGATGAACAATCCACTGTCAGCTTGCAATGTTCTGAAAACAATCTCAAACATATTCAACTGATCACCAATGAAACGGAATTGGCTGCCAAACATGTGAACACGATTCTTAAAAGTATCAACCAACTGAGTGAAAATATCAATGCTGTTGCAGACTCAGCAGCACAATCATCAGCAAACATGAGTGCGATCAGCTATCTGGTTATTGATGTTTCTGATGATATTTACCAGGTTACAGAATCCATCGAACATATGGCCGAGGGTTTATCCTCTGTCTTCAAGCATTCATCGGAAAATGTTGCTATTTCAAAAGATGCAGATGAGCAAATTACCAGCAGCCTGAACTCAATGACAAAATTACAGGAGGCCTCTGAAAATATAAACACTGCTGTTCAGCTGATTAGTGCGATTTCAAGTCAAACCAACCTTCTGGCGCTGAATGCAACCATTGAGGCTGTCCATGCAGGTGAGGCGGGTGAAGGATTTGCGGTTGTTGCTGAAGAAGTGAAAGTGTTGGCGGCTAAAACCAATAATGCTAATGATCAAATACGAAAACTCATTGTTCAGATTCGAGAATATATTGAGGCCACGGTACAAAGCATCCATCAAACCAGTCAGGCTTTTGTAACGGTTGTGGGTAACAATATTCTTATTGGGCAGTCCATTGAACGTCAGAGGGATGTTTCCCAGAGTTTATCCAAATCAATTGAATCCATTGGTAATGCTGCAAGGGAAAGCGCTCAGAAAGCAAGAGAATCTGATTCCAAGTTAAAAGAAATTACCTTCTTTTCTGCTGAGGTTGCCGATCTCGCCAGAGAATCCGCTGAACGTGTTGCAAAAACGGCTGTTCGTATCAGTGATATTGCGGAAAGCAGTGATGTTGTCTTAACGGGTATACAGACGTCAAATGGCAATATTAAAAAAATTAGTGAATATTCAAGAAATATCATACAGGTTGCTAAAAACAATACTAAAAACTCAAAAGAACTGACGCACATGACTGAGGCCCTGGATCAAATCGTTACAGTATTCAAGACGTGTAATATTCTAACGCATGAGTCGTAAATTTTCTATACATTGGCTTTATTGGCTTTATGCTAAAGTATAGAATACTTAAGACTTTCAAATTTTTATTCATCTCCCGGGAAATTAACCAACATGAAACTTTTATATCAATTATTGCTCATTATTCTCATTCCGCTGATTTGCATTGCAGGTTTGAGTTTTTTGCAATTTGACTGGATGCTTGATCAAATGAAAACGCAAACAAATGCGCGTATGAACTATCATATAAAAGATGTCAGACATCATTTTAACCTTGCCATTTCACAGATTCGGACAATCACCGAAATTATATCAAAAGATACGACAATAAAAAAATCTCTTGCCAATAGAGACACAAAACAGCTTTGTAAAAAAGCCAGGGCTTATATGGCGTTTAATATCTCGGGTGCCCTTTTTCTTGACCCTTCTTTTCAGGTACTCTGCCAGATGGATCATCTGCCTGTTATTTCCTTAACGTCCAGCCTTCATCCTATTTTTCAAAAAGCAGCATTTTCCCCGCAATGTTCCCTGGTTGATATTCAGAATGCACTGTACATTCTGGCTGTTTATCCGGTAAAAACGGATGATCATATTGATGGCTACATTGTAGCGGGTATGCCTGTTTTTCCACATTTAATCGAGGAAATCGTTAATCATTTAAAAATTCAGTTAAAGATTGAATACAAAGGCACGCCTGTGGGAAATTATCTGGATGATGTCTCCCTTGATTTCTGGGAGAGGGAGACGTTTTCAATTCAAATTGAAGATGTCACGCTTAAAATAACCCTGTTTGAAAACAATATTTTAAGCCGCACGACAAGTGAGTTACGTCGCGATTATCTGACCTTTTCATTGACAATCATCGCTATTTTTATTTTGGGGATTACAAGCTTTGTCAAAAAGTTAATTTCACCAATGAATCAGCTTGTATCTGCGATGAATAAATATTCAAAAGGCGAGTTGAAATTATCCCTTCTTCCGAATGTTAAAAATGAAATTGGCAATCTTTCTCAAGCGTTTCATCGCATGATCATCAATCTGGAACATGCGGAGCAACGATTCAGACGCATTTTTGAACATGCCATTGAAGGTATTTTTCAATCACATCCAGAGGGCTATTTCATTCGTGCCAATCCAGCGATGGCAAAAATTCTTGGGTATTCATCTCCTGATAGATTGATGGAATCCATAACAGATTTAGCAACTCAGTTGTATGTTAACCCAAAAGATCGTGAACAATTTAAATCAACGTTGACTGATAACAATCAGGTCAATAATTCTGAAGTTCAAATGTACCGACAGGATCAATCCATTATCTGGGTATCTGTCAACGCAAAAAATGTTCGCAACAGAAATGGGGATCTTCTCTATTATGAAGGCTTTCTGGTTGATATTACGGAACGAAAAACAAGAGAACATGTTGAACGGGAGCGAAAAGCTCTGGAGATTGCCAATCGTACCAAGAGTGAATTTTTAGCCAATATCAGCCATGAAATCAGAACCCCATTAAATGCAGTACTGGGACTGGGGAAATTACTCAATAAGACGAATCTTAATGAAACTCAAAAAGATTATTTGACAGACATGCTCACGTCTTCAAGAACATTGCTTGAATTGATCAATGATATTCTTGATTATTCACAGGTCGAAATTGGATCTCTCAAGCTGATGAAATCTCCTTTTTACCTCATGGACATTTACCAGAATATCCTTTCAATATTTAAACAGCAAATTCAAATCAAAAAAATAGCAATGGTTATACAGTTGCCAAAAGAATGTGCCATTGAATTTATTGGTGATCCCATGAGAATCAAACAGATATTGATCAATCTCCTGGGTAATGCCGTAAAATTTACAGATAAAGGACAAATCTGGATTCAAACCGATTCCCCACATCAAACAGCTGATGAAATATATATTTCAATTTCTGTGACAGACACCGGTATTGGCATTCAGGAAACAGATCAACAGCGTATCTTTCAAGCATTTACGCAAGCGGATGCCTCTTCAACCCGAAAATATTGCGGAACAGGTCTGGGACTGGCAATTTGCGAAAAGCTTGTTTATAAAATGAATGGAAAAATGTTTGTCACAAGTATTCCATCAAAAGGCAGCACGTTTTCCATTACGATCCCCCTGGCGTATCATCCAAAAGATGGCGAAGAGCCATCCATAAAAATGCCAGAAATTTATAACCGAATATTGGTTATCGAAGATGATGCGGTCAATGCGAAATTTGTCAAATCTGTTTTTAAAGATACAATTATGGACGTTCATATGATGCCTGATGGACATGCTCTTTTGAAGCATCTAAAACAATATCAATACGATATGATTTTTATGGATATTCAGTTACCGGAAATTGATGGTTATGAACTCACACAGACGATTCGTCAAAGCGGACGAGTGTCACTTCCTGTGATCGCTCTGACAGCCTGTGCTATGAAAGGCGACCGTGAAAAATGTCTGGCTGCCGGTATGAATGATTATTTGCCAAAACCATTTGAACCCGATGATTTACTATCGATCTATCATAAATGGAAAGGGTCGGTTCAACCCGATTCCCCAAAAAAAGAGGATACCAATGAATAAATTATCAACATATGATCTTTTTTCCGAACAAGAACTTGAACGATATGCGGACATTCTATTATGGGGTGTTGAGACAGCGCGTCAGAAAGCATTTCAACCCGATGACATCATCCTGATTGAAGCACATATGGCTGCTATGCCTCTGGTTTGCGTTGTTCATAAACTGATTCTTCTTCGCGGGATGCATCCCATTTTTCGATTGATCCAAACGGCTGACATGGAGGCTGATTTTTATGCGTTGGCAAATAACAAGCAATTATCTTTTATCGCTCCTGGAGAACAAGAATTACTCAATCATATCAATGGTTCCATTTATATTCGTGCGCCGGAAGCATTAACCCATCTGGAAAATATTGACCCTGAAAAAATGAACACTGTGATGCGATCTCACAACGTTTTAAAAAAGATAATGAACCATCGGCAGCAACAAAAGCAAAGCTCATGGACATTATGTGCATATCCCACTGCTGCACGGGCAAAACATGCGAACCTGTCGTTGCAAGCATATGCCGATAAAATCAAAAAAGCCTGTTACCTGGATCATCCACAGTCCCTGTCTGTTTGGAAAGATATTTATCAACAAATCCTGGAAACAAAAAAATGGCTGGCATCATTAAATATTGAAAAATTGTTCATAAAATCCAAAAATATACGCCTTTTACTATCTATTGGAAACCATCGAAAATGGTTGGGCCTTTCCGGAAGAAATATTCCTAGTTTTGAAGTGTTCACATCTCCTGATTGGCGAACTGTCAGCGGAACATATTATTCAGATCAACCTGTTTTTCTAAGTGGGCATTATATAAAAGGTATCCATCTGGTTTTGGATAAGGGGTATGTGATCAATGCACAAGCTGAAACAGGTGAAGATTTTTTAAATACACGATTGAATACAGATTCAGGCGCTGTACGTGTTGGGGAGATTTCATTGACAGACAGACGTTTTTCACAAATAGACTGTTACATGGCGGATATTTTATACGATGAAAATTACGGTGGAGATCATGGCAATTGTCATATTGCCATGGGAGCAGCCTTTGAAACAGCGTATGATGGCAACAGCTCGGATCTTTCAAAAGAAAAAAAAGCAGAACTCGGCTTTAATGATTCAATCATTCACTGGGATATGGTCAATACTGAACCTAAAACAGTTACCGCTATACTGGCATCAGGAAAAGAGCAGATTATTTATGAAGAGGGTCAGTTTAAGAGGTGAAAAGGGAGGGCATTGATCTACTTTTTCTACAGCTTTTAGTTCATCAGAGTGAAACTGAGTTTTGTTTTTTGACGTAAACATCATCATCTATCCACCAGCTTGTCGATGTTGCATTCTTCTTTAAAATCTTTGATTAGCTGAATTATCCTTTTTTGAATTTCTCGACACTCATCAGGATTAAAAGGAGACCTTGTTGTACTCATATTCAGTTCGATTCCATTTTCTATAATGAAACGACTCCATAATTCATTCTCTGCTATAACGTTCGAAGGTAAATCCGGCACATGCTTTTTATCACCAGAAACAAGTCCTCTGACAATACTTTGTATTCTCTCAAGAGGAAGCCCGACTTTTTTCCATTTAATGGTTTCATTGAGTTGCTCAAGATGATCATCCGTGTAATATGCACCCTTTCCCTGTCCAAAAGGATTATCAATGATTCCTTTTTGAATATAATATCGAATATTTCTTTTATTTATGCCAGTCATCGTGGTTAAATCATCAATAGAATAGGTTTCTTTTTCTTTTAGATCCATTGTCTACATCCTTCATATTAACTTTAAAACCTGATTTTCAATCAAATATTTTTTTCCTGCCTCAGTCTGTCGATATTTTTGTGTTGGACTTCTGGGCGAACTATGCTGTGTCATTTCAATCATACCCGCTATTGATACATAATATATAAGAAAAAACAAACAGATAATATGATCACAGGATGAGAAACAAGGCCAAAAATGGTTACTATTTTTCTTCTATTATGAGCGATAACTCTAACAGAGCTATCATTTTTTTCATTATTTTCAGTTTGGTATAATCTGTAACATATGATCGAAATTAAAATGGACATGGCCGTTATCGCATATACGCCAAAAAAGACATATTCAATGGCTAATATATAATCACACGGTAAGCTGGAACCTGTTTTTATATGAGAAAAGGCTGTCGTAAGAAAGGCACTCATGCATACAGACACACGTATTGAAAATTGATCTGCAGGAATAAAAAACGTCAGATAAGTAACGGCAAGTAACACTAAGGTCACAAAAAGGTTTTTAACCAAATATGACCATATTTTTCTTTTAATATGGACTTCTGCATTGTATCTGGAAAATTTAATCGTATTTTTGGTATTAAACAGATCCGTATCTCCAAAACTGGATTGGTTGGTTATAAAATCTTTAAAACAAATGGTATTTTTTAACGTCCATCCACTAATGGCTAAATTGATATTTTTTTCATCATTATCGGACATGCCGTTGACATCTGAAATAAAAATAAGCTTGTCATTGGTCAGGCTTCGATGTCTGAATTTTATTTTAAGCTTATGCTGGTCAAAAGGAAATGAGTGAAAATCAAATTCTGATTTAAATGTTTTTTTGATTCGATAGGCTTTTGTTCTTATATTATCCTTAAGTTTATCCAGAACTTTTGTTACGCCTGTCAGTAAAATCAGATCCTTATCATTTAAATATAAGGGTTCAAGGGTATTTTCAAATTCAATATTGATAATATTCTGAGCGCCTTGTTCATACCTGAACCATAAATAAAAATCCACAACATAGGTTTGATTGCCAAGATTAAACTCACTAATGGTATTGACGTCAACACCCGTATAAACCACACGAACTTTTTGAGAATAATTGTCAGCAATTTTGATAATATCGCCTTTAAGCATTTTTCTTACAATATTATCAATATGTTTTACATCTATAACCGGTTGATATTGTGATAATGCCGAAATATAGTGTTGATTGGAATACACCCCCATATAAAAAGGACGCTGAACACTTCCATATTTATCAAAATAAATGGATCCTGTAACGCCATCAATTGATTTTTCAATACTATTCATATTGAGTAGGACATTTAATATATGCTGCCGTTTTTGAGCAATATTTTGGCAATCCATTATGTTTGCGTTACGAATGGCATGGATAGCAACCTGGATAGAATCATAATAGCAGGCAGGAACCCATGTAGGGAGTTCATCAAACGAGGTCATGTAATCTTTCTTAAATTGCTGGGCTTGTTCCTCACCAGCTTCAATAATGAAAGGGGAAGATCCATATATATTTTCAGAGTGGTAACCCGGGCTCGCCTGTTCCTGAAAAGATTCCTGCTGCAAAAAATGAAAAAATAATTCATTGGAGAATGAATCAGAACCAATTAGTGAAAAACTTGCTCCAGGGTATTTTAGTGAAGCGATCAGTTTGGCGCTTGACGTATTATGGGCAGCAATAAACACCATCTCAAAATCTTCTATTTCTCTTAATTTTGAAACAATATCTGAAACATTGTTATCCAAATCTTTTGTTTCAAATCCTAAGGACTTAACGTGCATTTTTAACTTTTTCGCTTCTTTTAAAAAACTATCTCGAAGCGTATTGCCATAATCCCCTTCTTCATAAATGATGGCGACTTTCTTTTTTTTCAATGTGCTTAGAATATAATTTGCGATAAAGCATCCCTGCATTTCATTCCCGGGTATAACCCTGAAATACCATTGGTTATCGGCTGTCAGGGTGTCATCTGTTGCTGAAGCTGTTATGGCGGGTATTCCTTTTTGTTTATAATATTTTGAACCGCAAATTGACGTTGAGCTGTAGTAGTGACCCAATACCATAATAATATCATCATTTGCTGCAATTTCACGGCCGATTTGGTCAGCTTTTTCAGTATCATTTTGATCATCAAATATTCTTATTTCTATGTTTAGATCATCTGTCCATTGAGATATGGACTCTTGATTTAAGTATAAGTATATGCCCTTTATCATCGCCTTACCATTTTTTTCATGAATGCCGCTCATGGGGCCGACAACAGCAATAATATTTTTTGAATGACCTTTATATAAAACAATATATAACATATATATTATAATCAAAAAGCAAAGAAGGAGTATAAGCTTATCTCCGGTCATATTTATTTTTTTTAGAATGTTATCTATTTTTGACAAAATCGTTTTCATAATTGATTGCTCAAAAGGTGTAATTTCTCTAAAGGTTGGCAATGGTAATTCTTTATTATTTCAGCTCGCCAGGAACTATCTACACCAGGATTTAGGGAACTTACGACGCTCGAATGTCCATGTTATTTAAAGTTTAGTTTTTAACAGACCAGTCTTTGACCAACTGACCACCGATTGGCATTGGATACCAATTTTTAAGGCAGGGATTAATGAGATACTTGGCTGTTTCAAAATAGATCGGCATGATCGATGTCTCGTCATGAACGATTAATTTTTCAGCTTTACGGTATATTTTCTGCCTTTTTATGGGATCAAGTTCTTCGCCACCTTTTTCTACCAAGCTGTCAAATTCATCATTTTGCCAACCGGTAACGGTTTGAAAAAATTGAGCGGCATCACAAAGCCAGTTATTTGCATCGAGATAGTCTGAATTCCAGCCCATTTGGCTGATGTGGGGAGCGGTGTTTTTATCTGATTGTCTGATCGTTTTAAAATAGTCACTCCATTCTTTTTCTTGTATATCAACAGTAATATTTAAGTAATGCTCAATAAAAGCTTGTATTGCTTGTGCAATATTAGCATGCAATTCAGAAATATTATGCATTAAAATAATACGGGGAAAATTTTTTCCACCTGGATAACCTGCCTCAGCTAAATATTTTTGTGCCAAATCCGGATTGAATTCAATGCCAAACTCCGAACAATTTTTATTACACCCCAGGAATTCAGGTGGTGTGAATGTGGTTGCAGGTTTTTCATTTCCTTTTGTTATCACTTCAACGATCATTTCTCTATTGATACTATAAGAGATTGCCTTTCTCACCAATGGATTATCAAGAGGAGGACGCTTAACATTAAAGAAAAAACTATATGAAGCAAAGCGTGACCCCGTATGAAATACATTATCAAATGATGGATTATTCAAAATATTATCCAGTTGAGATTGTGGGATTTTTAAATAACCATCACCCATTAAATCGATCTTTCCTGTATAAAACATATCCAGACCAGCAAAAGCCTGTGGTACAATGATATAATGCACCTCAGGCAAGGTTATGTTTTTTACATCATAATAATGTGGGTTCTTTTTCATCATTAATTTTCGTCTTTTTTGCCATTGATCCAGATAAAAAGGCCCATTGCTCCATATATTTTCGGGTTTTGTCCAGTTTTCACCATATAATTTGATAGGCTCCTGTGGTTGAGGTCTAAAAATCCACAAGGTTAGCAAATCAGGAAAATAGCCAGCTGCATTGTTAAGATGAAATTCAATACAATAATCATTCATCACCCGCACCCCTATTTTAGAGGTGTTTTTGATTTTTCCAGTATGAATTTTCTCTGCGTTTTTTAAAATATAAAGAGAGGAGGCATAAGGGGCATCAATGTGTGGATTTATATTTCTCTGTATCGCCCACTTTATATCATAAGCGGTTACAGGCCTTACACGTTCGGCAGTGATGCCTTTAACCCAGTATATATCTTTGCGAATGTTAAATCGGTAGGTTTTACCATGATTGCTGACCGTCCAATGGGTTGCAATCTCAGGAACAACTTTGTAAGCAGTGCCATCCCAGGCAAAACCAGTCAAGCCCAGAAATAACTGCTCAGTTATTTCTATTGTGGCCTCCTCAAAAACATACGCAGGATCAACGGTTCGAATTTGTCCATCAATGGGAAGTCTTAGATATGGAGGGCGTCTACTGTCTAATTGAAGTAAATTATGCGCTTGTTCAGCGTATATATTTATTTGAAATATAATGTAGCAAAGAAAATAAGTGATAACAAATATATATGATTTTATAGCCATTGAAATCCTTGATATCTCAACTTAGAATGCCATTGGGCGTATCCAAAGGTTGGGGGAACTTAAGATTTCGTTAACCACTGACCATACTGTCGATCTTCTCTCAGAATATGATTGACAATCCAATCCTTTAGAAAATCAATGAGTTCTGAACCTATTTTTATTTCATCTGAACAGTATTTGGTTTGAAAAGACTTGATCTGTTTGATGAGATAGGCGTGTTTCTTTTGATGAGATTCAAGATCAGGAAAATTCTTGGAACGCATCAGTTTTTCTTCTTCATGAAAATGAACTTCAGTATATCGAATCAGGAAATCCAAAGCATCGAGCAAAACCTCTTTACCAGAATCTCCCTGGGATGCTTCATACAATTCATTGGCAGCATTGAACATTTCCTTATGCTGGTTATCCATCTCTTCAACATTGACACTGTAATCGTGTCTCCATGAAAAAACAGGTATTTTGCTATATTCAGGATGCAGTATCAGTTCTTTTCGTTTTTCATAGGTTTCGGTTAATTTAATTCGAATAACAGGAAGATCGGCAAGAAGGTCAGCATGGATAAAATATATTTCTGTTTCTTCTATTGTTTTTGAATTCAGGATGTCCGGAATATTGAAAAGAATGCTTTCTTCACCAAAGAATTTTCCCTCACCAAGTGTTTCAAAGATGTTATCTTCCAGATATCGTTGCACTTTTCCTGATTTTATGACACTGAGTCCAGATATTTTGCTTTTAGGAATATCTTCACCAGCAGCATAAGATTGATAAACCATCTCGTTGGCCAGTTTATTCTGAATAGGATAGGATATGGCTTCACCAAAGAGCCAGGTTTTTTGCAAAAATTCGCGCTTTTCCTGGAGTTGTTCAATATCTGAATATAAACCATTTTGTTTGACAAAATTCAGATATAAATTTGAAGGCAAGCGAAGTGCCATAACAAAACTGGCAGCACGAAAGGTTTCATTTGATGGTGCACCGATGAGTCCTGACATTTCACCAATCAATGCACCGGCAGATAATATGCTCATTGTTTGAGCATCAGCGTGAATCATTTCAACATTGCCTGAAATGATTAGAAATAATTCTTTATTGACCACACCATTTTTGATCAAGATGGATTGTGGATTGAATGTAAGTACCTGGTTGTTCAATAAAATGTATATTTGATGAAAGGGTGCGCCTGGAAAATAGCTTCTCAAAAATTGATAGGCTGATCGAAAAGAATAGTCTTGATTTGAAGGAATTAAGATGTCTGTCATACCAAAAGGCGCACCAGAGCCAATCGCTTTTTGGCTATTGGTCAGTTCATGAGCGGTGTGAGATAAAATTAATTTTTCCGACATGTCTTTCTTGAAATCGTCCGCTTTTCCATGGATCATGCCACCGCCCACATCCAGTTTTTTGATATTCACTGTTGATAAATATTCTTTTTTGACATTGTCAAAAAAATCTCGAGAAATACCGATCTTGTTTTTATCTTCAGTAATCATTCCTTCTAAAAGATCCAAAGCAACAATATCAGCAAAATGACTATAACTCAGATACCCTTCTTCACACATGGCACGAAACGTAAAAATATTGGTTTCAACCGGATGTGGCGAAAAAACAGGCCTGACATCCAGGCCATTGACATTGTTCCATACATCAAATTCAAGATCCACAACGTCAAAATAAGCGTAAAATTGATTTTCATCAATCCCTAATAAGGCTGTTAATTTTTTAATAACAGAATCCCGCACCAGGGGGGTTGCATAATATTTGATTTTCTGATCAGTTCTCATCAACGTGGGAATGCCACAAAAATGATCATCATGAGAATGGGTATGAAAAATACCTTCAATTTCATTGACCCCAATGCCCAGTGTATTCAATATAAATAACATATTCGGGCCAGCATCAATTAAATAAACACGACCTTGAAACATCAGAATGCTGGACATTGTCGGTCTGTTAATATCCCATCCATCACCTTCACCCGAATGAATAATTCCAAAATATTCGCGTTTAATATTGTAATAACCCAGCGGGTAGGCTGATTCATATGTTGCATGGGCTGAAATATTTAAATCAATGGTCACATGTTCATCATTATATTCTATCTCAAAAACATTTACACGTATCCGTTTAATAAAAACATTGTTTTTAATTTCAGTCGGTTCATTGCCCACTATTTTGCTTGCTAAAAGTTCTTCTGTGGGGCGAATCGTACCAAAGGCAAATTTTAGTTTCAACCGCATCATGTCATGCGCAGCTTCAGGAGATGCGCCAGCTTCAATCATTTCTTCAGCAGAAGTGAGGCCATAATTCCCCCTGTAAATGTATTCCATTTGGGACTTTACCTGAGCTTCGGAACCAATGATCATTGGTTTTTCTCCGGTATTGTTCGGATGACCTGGTAATATCATGCCTTGTCGGTAGAGCATTTGTAATACAGGAAATTCAGAAAGATTTGAGAATGAACCATTTTGGACGAGAACATCAGACAGTAAAATAATATTTGGACCTGTTTCAAATGAAACACCATCTTTTTCTGTTGTAACAATCAAGCCTCTTTTCATGAGATGTTTTACAGCATCTGCAGGACATCCACATAGAATGTAAACCTTGACCTCAGGTATCTCTATCCAATAAACACCTGTTGTTACTTGTATTTTTCTAATTTGGGACATAAAAATTTCCCCTATAAATATTTTCCCATGATTGTTTTTAATTGTAATCGTTTAATGGGTTTGGGAATGACCTCATGAATACTTGAAGCGCAAGACGAGTCAAGAATTGCCGTAGAATTGTTTTCTGTCATGGCAATAATCACAGGCTTTGGTTTGGGTTGATCGTTTTGTATCAATTGTTGAATTTTCATCATCGTTGTCAGACCATTGATGAGCATTGAATCCATATCGATAAAAATAACATCAAAAGGCTTTTTTTCAAAAGATTGCTGGACAGCCATAATGGTTAATGCTGCATTGTCAGACGTTTTAATAGTACAGGGATAATCTTTTAAGAGATTTGACAACAAAATGGTATCCACTTTTTTTGCTTCGGCAATCAGAATTGTTTTAGTATTGTGGATGTCCGTTGATATGGATTGTGCAGCAGATGTTTTGGCATATTGATCCAGGATACTGTAGATATCATTGATTTTATACAAAAGGGCCTGACTCAATGATGTAATATTGTTTATTGTTTTATTGAAATCATCGCCGTGATCCTTGCTTTTTAAAACGTGTTTTGCAGAATCAATAATCGTTTGAACAGGGGGGCGTAAATCCTGCGAGAACAATGATGCAATTGCAACCTTGAATCGTTTCATCGCTTTAAGCTCAGATACGATCTTAATACGATTTTTATTCATTTTTCGATGTTCAAGATGCACATACATCCGCGCAAGCAATTCTTCCTTAAAAAAAGGTTTGCTGAGATAGTCTGTAGCTCCTATTTTAAAGAGTTCAAGTATTTTATTGCGATCTTCATTAGAACTTAAAAAAATGATTGGCATATCTTTGATACCCAGCTCATTTCTGATTTTCCGACATAAATCATCGCCATTCATTCGTTTCATATGCAAATCAGATAATACCAGATCAATATCATTCCTGAGTTCTTTAACCAAATCAAAGGCGGTCGTGCCATCATCAGCTTCATAAATGGTGACCCCCAGTTCCATAATGCTGGAAACGATAAATTTTCTCAATGTGATACTGTCATCAACAACCAGAACAGAAAGATCTTTTAGAAGATCCTTGGGTTTGAGAATTTTATTCACTGCATGGAGCAGTTCACCCCTGGAAAAGGGTTTGACCACAAAATTGGCAGCACCCAGTTTAAACCCTTTATCTCTCACTTTTTTAGTATCATTCGATGTCACTAAAATAACAGGAACATTCGTATTGTTTACAAGCTTGAGTTGAGCGATACTCTCGGGGGTATTCAAATTGGAGAGAACATCGAACCCACCCATGACCGGCATTTCAACATCAAGGGTTATCAGATCGATATCAGGTATCGTGAAAAGTTTTTCAAGGCCTTCCTTTCCATGAACGGCGTCGAAAAGCTGATATCCAGCGGGTTCCAATTCTCTTCGAATAATTTTTCTGATCAATGAATCATCATCAACAGTCAATATCTTCATATACCATTACTCACTTTTTATAGCAGAATATTTCATTAAGATTTTAATTAAGCGTTGCAAGCGATATTGAATTAAATATTGACATACAAATTTATACTTTTCAACCGTTAATTACAAAAAAGTTTAAGATGATGATTCTTTGTTTTGTTGACAATTGCTGGTAAACAATTTATTCAAAGTTTTTGACCCATCACAGGTATGCATTAAAAAATCGATTTAAGATAATTGACAATATGTCGATCAAATTGGTAAGTTTTTGATTCGAAAATATCTATTTTCGTCCCATTAAAAAAACCCTGTTTCATGAGGAGGTCCCCCATGCAAGGCACCGTTGATACACGAATTCCCTATTTAACAACCCTGAGTTATCTTCAAACCCAAAATTTAAATCAAGCAAACGCAAGAAGTCAGGAATCCCTGTCAACATCCATTGAACATATTTCAACAGGCTTGCGTGTCATTGATGCCAGTGATGATCTTGCTGGCTTTGCCATCGCTGATCGGTTTGATGTTCATATCCAGGGTATGAGCAAAGCTTTGCAAAACACAAATGAAGCTTTGTCTTCTGCGCGCATTGCAGAGAACTCTTTAACCGAATATGTCGATATTTTAGAGTATATGAAAGAATTAGCGACCAAAGCCACCAATTCCAGTACAACAAATAACGAACGTGTCACGCTTCAGGAAGAAATTACCCATCTTCAAGACCGATTGAAAGATATTTCTGAAGAAACATCTTTCAGAGGACGCAAATTATTAGATGGTACCTATCGTACCCAGAACATACAGGTTGGGGCGACACTCGAACAGATTATGAGTGTGTCCTTAAAAACAGCACGACCGGATCAGGTGGGATTGCATGAGGTAGTTTCAGAGGGGGAAATGAATGAAGCTGTTAAAGGTGTTCTTTATGTAGGATTAAATAATGGCGTTTCTACATCGGATAGTTTTACCCTTCAAGGTTATCAGGGGGCAGAATTTATTGAAATTGACGACTATGCATCTGCCAAAGAAATTGCAGATGCCGTTAATGCAAAAAGTGATATCACTGGTGTTGAAGCCAAAGCCGGAACCTATGCAAAAATTTATAACCTGACAAGAACCGGAGAAATTTCTTTTACGCTTCATGGCGCCTCCGAAGTTCCTGTAAATGCAACGATCGAATCGACAAGTGATTTGTCGCCGCTTTATGAAGAATTAGAATCCAAGTCTGTTGCATCCAATATCTCAGCAACGTTATCTGCTGATCACTCGTCAATATATTTACATTCGGATGAAGGGTTTAACATTGGAATCGAAGATTTTGAAAACCTTTCATTTAATTTCCCAAATTTAACAGTCATGCAATTTATTGGTTTAGAACCAGATAGCCAAACAACAATAGGAGCGAATCAGGCGTTAGTTGATGATGGTTTTATGGGATCTGCTCTTGTCGGGGGGTATGTTGAATTTCAATCCAGTGAACCCTTCTTTTTGTTTACAATGGACTCTGCAAGTAACGGCGCATTGTTTACAACCCCAAATGCAACGTATTTACCGACACTTAAAGCCGTAGATACAATAGATATTTCGTCTCAGAATAGTGCAAAGGAATCTCTGGAAATACTTGACAAAGCTTCCGGGTATATTAAAAATATTCGCTCTGACGTTCAAGCTTACGAAAGTGGGTTTGAAGCTATTATTGAACGCCTTGAGTCCGCTTCTGTACAAATGGAAAAGTCTAAACACCGTGTTATTGATTCAGATCTGGCGTCTGAAACAATGAAAGCCTCCAGCGCAACGATTCAAATTCAATCCCAAAATGCTTTGATTACACAAGCCAATAGATTGATTCCTGAGTATTCTTTATTTTTACTTCGTCAATAACTATTCCTTCAGCTTTTTCAATTTCCCATCGAACACATTCAACCTAAATATGAACGCCATAAGGGGAAAGTTATTAAATAGTGGTTCCTAACGATAAGATTTTATTAAAATTTTAAGGTTTTAATAATGCATAGGAAAAATATTTCAATAAATGTAATGGAACAAGTTTTTGGTTCTTTGAATCTCTCAAAAGAAATATTACTTAATGAGATGGCAATTATTTTAGCACATCAGCAATTATCTGAATATAAAATGAAAAATGATTATTATGAGAAAAAGTACAAAAAAATTTTTAATTCTTTTGATAAGGATTTTAGGCAAACAATTGCTTCTTATGACGTTGAAAATGATTGGATGAGTTGGAAATTTGCAATAGAAAGTATGAACTATTGGCAAGATATTCTTGCCCAGATATAAAAACATGATTCTTGAAATTATTGAAAAACATAAAACAATCATTCAAAATTTTGAAATTCAGAAATTCAAAATAGTTTCTAAATCCTATCAACTAATATGTAACGTATTGTTCATTAACAATTCACAACTATTTATAAGAGATTACTTATTTCTTGATGGTGAAAGAAAATACTCATATCATTGGCAAAATGAACTTAACGAATGTTTAGTTAGGTGGGATAACGCTCCACACCATCAAGAAATAACAACCTATCCTTTTCATAAACATATTGGAAAAGATGAAAATATTGAAGATTCAGAACCTATGAAATTAGAAAGTGTTTTAAAATATATACAAAATTGCGTTGAATAGATATCACATTAAAGTTATAACGTAATAGTAAAATTAAACAACTAACAATTTTATAACTGGTTAATTCTCTAAGGAATGCTTGAAAAATAAGTTCCGAAATTAAAAAATACTCAATAACCAAAAAATAGTGCAACCTTTTTTTTAACAAATATAGAAAAATGGTGAGATAATAATGAACATCAAAAAGAATAAATCAAATGACGTTGTATCTTATGATGGTAAAAAAAGAAGTACCATTATTAAACACTCTTCTTTTTTGTTTAGGGTTATGGTTGCCATTTGCTTTTCTATCTGTTCAATGTTGGTTTTATCAACATCATTGATGGCAAGTAACAAGGTTGCTGTTGGTTTAACGCATTCATTGGCTGTAACAACGTTGGATAAGGTACAATGCGCAGGCTCAAATACTTTTGGAGAATGTGAGGTCGGAACGTGGACAGATATCACTCAAGTTGCAGCAGGTGATTTTTTTTCTATTGCTTTGGATAATAATGGAGATATCTTTTGTACTGGCCTGATCAATTATTATTTACCATGCGATCTTTCTGCTTTCTCTGGACATCATATTGATTATATTACAGCAGGGCCAAGTCATTTTGTCGGCATTGATGATACTGGTGCTGTTATTGCTGTCGGGGATGAAACAAATAATTCTACATACGGACATCTTGAACTCGACAGTTGGACAACCATTACACAGGTCGCTGCTGGTGACAATTTTACCGTTGGCCTTAAATCCGATGGCAGCGTTCTTTGTGTGGGACGGAACAACCAGGGGCAATGTAATGTTTCAGGATGGTCAAATATTATTCAGATATCTGCGGGTCTATTCTATACGATTGGACTTCAGAGCGACAATACGGTTGTATTTACAGGTTGGAACAATTTCAATCAGGGAGACTTTTCAGGATGGCCGCAAGGCAGCATTGTTTATATCTCAGCAGGATATGAACATTGTGTGGCAGTGGATTCATCAAATCAACCCTATGCAACTGGACAAAATGTGAATGGTCAATGCGATGTTGACTCATGGACTGTCGTTGATGAAGTTGTTGCAGGATCAAATAATACCATTGGTATTCTTGAAAATGGTGAATTGACTGTCATTGGCAGCACAGAAGGTGCCGCTTCAGGGACTGAAGGATGGGATTTGATAAACAATCCGCCTGATCTTGTTCCGGCATCCATATCCACATATGAAGACTATTCAGTTACAACCGATGATTTATTCTCACAGGCAACAGACTATGAAAGCCATTCTCTGACAATTATTACAAGTGACCCCACCGCAACAGACGGAACCGTGATCAATCAATTAGATGGCACGTACACATATTATCCAGATGTTGACCACAATGGTTCGGATAGTTTTACCTATACCATTACCGACGGTCAAGCTATTAACTACACCGGTACCGCAATTGTTTCAATCACTATTACACCGGTCAATGATGCACCTGATTATTCAAATGCTTCAAGTTTAACTGTTTTAGAAGATGAAGGAATTCAAAGCATAATTTCCTGGGCAACATCCTTGACTGCCGGTGCATACAATGAAGGGGCTCAAACACTTTCTTTGACATGGACATGTTCAGATGAATCTTTATTTTTGACAGCACCGGCATTAAGCCCCATCACTGCGAATACATCAGGTCTGACACTGACCTATACGTTTGCAGATGATGAATACGGAGCGGTAACTCTAACCGTTATTTTATCAGATAATGGCGGCCTGGATTACCTGGCATATGGTGCTGCGGATACCATAACAAGAACCTATGTCCTGACATGTTTGGCTGTCAATGATGCCCCTACATTCACAAAAGGCCCTGATTTATTGACTGTTCTTGAAAATTCAATCGCTCAGGAATATCCTCAGTGGGCAATAAATATTGATCCAGGGGCAACAAATGAATCCAGTCAGGGGCTTACATTCACTGTTACCAATGATTTCAATGGACTGTTTTCAAGTCAGCCCGCCATTGAAATCTCTGGAACAACCGGTATATTAAGTTACACCCTGGCCGCAGATATGTATGGCGAAACGACGGTGACCGTTTTATTATGGGATGATGGTGGAACGGAAAGAAGTGGTGAAGATACCTGTATTACCCAAACATTTATCATTAATGTCCTGCCGATCGTCCATGATGGCCCTGGCGGTGTGGCAAACACAGAAGGGACCTCCACCTGTCCACTCTGGCTGAAAGCTGACCAGCTAACCGGCTTGAGTCATGGAGATCCTTTAACGTCGTGGGAAGATGCAGGTGGTTATTCACTTTCCTGCTCAGATTGCCCGACATATTCAACCTCATTTTCAAATAATTTACCTGCGGTTCTATTCAACGGGACCAGCAATTTCTTTGAAGATGCATCAGCCCTTGATTTTGAAGATGCTACTGGCATGGCTGTATTTGCTGTAATGAATGCTGCCAATGAAAACAGAGATCAGACGATTATTGCAAGAGATGCTGCTATAGATCGTGGGTGGAGCTGCCAGCTTGACACGTCAGATGAATTGTATTTTTCTGTTGCGAATTCCGATTCAATCGCTGTTACCTGCCATGGAACAGATGCCGTCAGTGATTCCATTACCCTTGTATCCTTTATGTACGATGGTGTGAGAAATAACAGCATCGGCGTCTATCATGGACAGACCAATGTTTCTGACTCAATTGAATATACCATTCCCTATTCGATCAAAGGATCAGGTCCCAAATTGACCATTGGAAAAGATGGGGATGATACAAACTTTTTCAAAGGCAGTATTGCAGAGCTGATTGTTTATAATCGTCTTGTTACAACGGTTGAACAAACGCTGATCAATAATTATCTATCTTCAAAATATGGTATAGCGTTAAGTTCAAATGATAAATACACCGGTGATACAGCCAGTGCCGGCGATTATGATAGAGATGTTGCTGGCATCGGTCTGGAATCTGATGGTATCAACAGAATTGCCATGTCGGCAGGACTTGTTGTTACAAATACAAATTTCTTGCAGAATGCTGGAGATTATTTGTTATTTGGACATAACAGGGAGTCCAACGCAATCACAATTACCAACCTCCCCACAACGGTATGCATGGCCTGGAATCGTGTATGGATGATTCATAAAACGGATGTTGGTTCGAACAGTGGAAATATTCAAATGGCCTTTGATATTGTTCTGGCAGATATGGAAGATCTAACACCCTCGACAAATTTTGTTCTGCTTAAAAAAACAGGGGACAGCGGGGCATTTGAGATATTTGAGGATCAACCAACGCTAACCGGTGATCAGATTGTTTTTTCTGTAAATACAGCAGGTTTGAATACAGGAGATTGTTTGACCCTGGGATCAACGATTAATTATGCGTTACAATTTAATGGGGTGGATCAATACCTTGTCTCCAATAATACTATTTCTTTGTCTGATATTTCTTTTACGATAGAATTCTGGGCACGGCGCTATGCGACAGGAGCGATGTATGTTTTAGGACATGGGCCTGAAACATGGATGGATAATAGGAATTTACATATTGCTTTTACCTCCAATGACACTATTTTATTTGGTTTTGATGCTACAGATACAGTTGAGACGACAACAGCGTATACGGATACTTATTGGCATCACTATGCCTTTACATATGGTAGAACAGGACGTCCAGTAAATATATATGTCGATGGAGAATTACAGTTTTCTGGAAATATGCCACAATCTTACGCGGGAAATTCTAATATTTATCTTGGAATAGCCCCTGGAAAAACAGACTTTTTTTATGGAGAAATTGATGAGGTTCGAATCTGGACAAAGGAGTCACCCGCCCTGGCACGAACTTTTGCAGACTTTTTCTCAAGCATGAACAAAACTTTAGACGGTGATGAAACGAATCTAAAACTTTACTGGCAATTTAATGAAGGCGCTAAAACAATTGTGTATGATCATGCAGTTTCTGTCAATGATCAGTTACTTAATCCAATAGAAACTCCGCCAGTATGGATAGAGTCCAGCCTTCCGATCGGCTATTCAAGTACTGCTCAAACTGAAACAATGGGGACACTTTCTTTTACAGATACGAATATGAGCATGACATACAATTACCAT
>PEAL01000226.1 GCA_002753725.1 Deltaproteobacteria bacterium | reverse complement strand
TTTTTCAAATTTCAAATACAGTTTTTTTTTGTTGTACTTGAACAGTAAAGGTATGAATAATAGATTGAATCAAGTCAAAAATATCAAAATCAATGATTTCAAGTTCAATTTTACCGGCTTCAATTTTTGAAATATCCAGCATATCATTAATGATATCAGTCAGGTGATTTGCAGAATCTTTTATTATCAAAAGGTTTTCTCTTAAATTTTCATCAAGATCATTAAGAAGCGACAGCTCAGACATGCCGATAATACGCATGAAGGGGGTTCTGATTTCATGGCTCATGTTGGCCAAAAATTCACTTTTTGCTTTGCTGGCAGATATGGCAGCATTTTTTGCGATGTGTAATTCTTCATTTTTTTCTGCAAGTGCTTTTTGCATATTACGTAAAGAAAGATGTGTTGTGATGCGTGCGATAAATTCATCTTTGTTAAAAGGTTTATTAATATAATCAACGCCACCGACAGCAAAGGCTTTTACTTTGTCAACGGGTGTTCTGAGGGCACTGATAAAGATGACCGGAATATCCTTTAGTTTGTCATCCGATTTTATGTGTTTGCATGTCTCATAGCCATCCATTTTCGGCATGATAATATCCATTAAAATCAAATCAGGCGGAAATGCTCTGGCTGACTTTAAAGCGGCCTGGCCATTTTTTGCAGGCCTGACATGAAACCTTATTTTATTCAGCATACCGATAATCAGTCTTAAATTGTCAGGATTGTCATCAACCACAAGTACATGTGATTGTTTATTTTCATGCATAAAAAACTCCTATGAAGGATGCCTTTAAATCCAACTCCCAATCAACAAAAATGGTGCCCAATAAATCGGGTGCCAGTACCTGTGCTTAGAAATCAGCATTTTTTGCGCATTTTGTAATGCTTTTGCCTTGGTCATGTTGTCTTTTTTCAACTGTCGATAAAGCTCTCGAATCGCTAAAGATGTTGCCTGATCATCTACATACCAGAGCGTTGCCACTGCACTTTTTACGCCTGCCTTAACAGCTACCCCCGCAAGACCTAATGCCGCACGTTCATTTCCTAACGCTGTTTGACAGGCACTCAATGTCAGCATATCCACTTGATGATTCCGGTATTTGCCCAGAGACATCAGGTCTTCCAGTTTATTCATATCTAACTGGCTTTCATAGGTCAGTAAAAATGAATTCTTTCCTGTACCGCCAAATACGCCATGCGTGGCAAAATGAACAATGTTGTAATCATTGGTTTTAAATTCATTTTGAACATTGGTAATTGTATAATCGGTATTTTTATACATTTTTTTGCCATTCATGATTTTTTTGATGTCTCTCAGTTCTTCATTGATACTGGGCAGGGCTGAGAAATCTTGTACAGCATCGGATAATCCTAGAACAAGGGTTTTTGTTTTTTCTCTGTTGTTGTGTGATGTCGTTGTATCAGTCATATTAATTGAAGGAATGGTTACGATGGCATATTTTTCGATTAAAAACTTCTTTTTATCATGCAGGGAAGAAAAGGGAACCAGCCGAAGTACACCATCGGGGGCAACAAGTAAGGTATGAATGTTTGCGGCAATCAGATCTTTTTCCACCGGATGAATGAGTAATTGATAGATTTTTTGGGATACACCCATAAACTGATTACTGCTTCGAACCTGTATGTATTTTCGATAGCTTCTGACAATCTTGTTCAGTTCCTTATAACGAATGTCAACATTGTAGTGTTTAATTGTATCCGGAAGCGTAATTAACACTGTTAACCGATCAGGGAGGGCGATTGGATACAGTAATGCCACGCCCTCAGGCGTTCGCGTCAGCTTATTGGGTTCAATTTTTTGTTTGCTGGCAACACATTCATCTTCAAAGTAATCTGAAAGCTCTGCATTTTTCAAACTTTCCATAACATCTCTGGCTAATAATATTTTTTGCTCTTTGACCTGTGGTTCACTGATACGATCAGCCTGATCCAGATAAATTTCAGCAAGTCCCAAATAGACAGGTTTGACATCGATTTCAAAAATATCCATCTTCAGTCGAATACCATTGAACAATTCTTCACGAATGTTTGATAGTATTGAAATGGATTGTTTGTATGAATCAATGGCATGGGTTTCTTTTCCCATTTTCTTGAACAATCTCCCTGCCTGCCAATACCATTTGTAAGCAATTTCTTTGTATTTTTTTTGATCCGCTGTAAAAATGGCATATCGTGTTTTTTTCAGGGCTTTTTCATATTGCCCGTTTTTTTCAAGAATTTTAGCGGCATGCCCACTGGCCAAAGAAATTACTTTTAAATCATTCAACTTTTCACCAATGGCCTGTGCAGATTCAAGCAAGGTGTAGCAGATTTTGGATTGTGATTTTTTATCAGGAAAAAAATTATCAATCATCAAACCGGTTTGGCTTAAACTGATATATGCAAAAGATTTTTCATGGTTGTCTGATAATGTTTGAATAAACGTTAACGCATCATTAAATGCCACAATGGCTTCTTCATAACTCCCAAGCATGGATATAACATAAGCCAGATTTAAATAAATTTTCCCTTTTAAAATATTTTTGTTGGATTGTCTGAGCAAGGCAAGGGCATTATCATAAATCTGAATGCCTGTTTCCACATCACCATCCACAACAACGACATTGGCGATATTATTCATAACTGAGGCTATCATTGCCGGGTTTTTGGTTGCTTTGGCATGTTTCAGAGCCATTTTTAAGTAGTTTATGGCATCTGTAAGTTCATTGAGAGAAAGGAGTAAATCGCCATAAGTATTATAAAACAGGATTCGTTCAGAAGGTGACTGGCTTTTTTCTACAACTGGCAAGGCTTTATTGGCCAAATCAAATGCCTTATTATGAAAACCGAGGGATTGCAATGCCTGAATCAGGTAGGTCAGTGTGATCAGATAATCTTTTGATTGGTTATTTAATTTATGTTCAGCATCATACAATGTATTGGCAGCAGATAGAAAATCTCCTTTTTGCGAATAATCGTCTGCTTTTGTGATAATATCCGCAATATCAGATTGTTTAAGATGAAGGTCTTTAAACGTTACCGCCGGGCTGGCATGGAGATCATCGGGTTTGGTGGGGACAGCATCTTTTCCTTTGACAATCAGGCGGCTGATATTGTCTGAAGATCGCTCCCCGCAGGAATTTTTCATCCATTGAGATGCATCCAGGAAGTCTGAAGACAATGCAGCCAGACCACTGCTGGGATCGGTATCTGGCGCTTCAATTTCAATAATACCATCAATGCCTTTTTCTGATGATGCTTCTACAATACTATCCGTGGATTGAATAAAAACTTCAGATACAATATGGATATTCCCGCCATCACCTTCATAAGCATTGGCTTTTATGATGCTGTGATTCATGGCTACATCTTTGGATGCAATTTCAATATCGCCACCATGACCGGCACCACCTTTAACACTGGTAGTAATTTTTCCATTGAACATATTTAAATGATTGTTTGTGTCAATTTCAATTTTGCCATTGTCTAAGGATTTGTCTGTTGAAATGGTATTAACTGCTTCTGTTGTAAATGCGCTGTTATTTTGAATGGTAATAGAATCATTTGATGTTACCTTAATTCTACCTGCGGCGCCGCCCTCTTTTTCGGCAAGGCTTTCGGATGCGATGGTTGATTCTGAATCCATTGTGATGGAATTAACATCAAAATCTATATCACCCGCATCTCGTTTTCCTGTGCTTGAGGTTGTTATGGTTCCTTTTTCGGAAAGAAAAATATTTCCACCGACTATACGTATTTCTCCGCCAGTTTTGTCAGAAAAATGTTGACTTTCTGCACGTGAATAAATACCGCTGAGTTCTTTTTTCTTTGATTCCAGATTATTTTCTTCAAAGACAAGTTGACTTTCTAAATAATTACTATGATCGACATCAGTCGCTTTTCCACTGATTTGTAGGACATCGGTCGTAATATGAATTTTTCCGCTTTCGCCATCACCTGAAGTCGTGTTAGAAATATAGGCACCATCTCTAATGAATAAGGTCTTTGTATTGATATCAATATCTCCTGCTTTTCCTGATTGTTCAGACTGTGATGAGATACAGCTATTAAAGCCATCACCATTTTCACCATGGGGATTGAAACCAGAAATATCAATGCTGCCATTGTCAGTCTCTATCCTGATATTACCGCCATTGCCTTCACCTTCAGTACTGGCATAAATTCTACTGCCATCTTGAAACAATATGTTTTTTCCATTGATAATTAAATCTCCCGCATTACCACTTCCTTTACTGTATGTAGTAATATCACTTGAATTTCCTTGACCATCTGTCCCTTTGAATTGAATAGAATCTTTAGCAATCAGAGATATTGTTCCCCCCTGACCTTCTCCAGAAGTTTGATTGCCAAGGCCTGAGCCATTAGAAAATAGTATATTATTTGCATTTAACTGCATAGTCCCTGCATCTCCACTGGAATCGGTATCTGAAAAAATTACACTGTAATCAGCAAACGAAATGTTTTCCGATGCATTAATTGAAATGTCACCTGCTTTTCCAGGTCCAAGTGTTCTACTCTCAATGTATGAAGTCGATTGAAATGTGACATTTTTTGCATTTATTTTGATATCGCCAGCATTTGCGCCAAAGGTGGAAGTTGCAATAAAACTATTCTCAGAGAAAATTACAGATTCTCGCGCATTAATCAAAACATTGCCGCCTTTTATATCAGGGTCGTCCGGAAGTTCATAATATTCACAGCTTATTTCAGAAAAATTTTTAGCTGCCATTTGATCGACATCAATTGATGTTATACCACCATTTTCAAAACCTTCAGTTCTTGATGTTAAATAACTATCATCTAAATTGAATTCACTGCCCAAAATAAATATATCCCCTGAGCCATTGCCACTGACATCAAGGGTCGCATATTCCGATATATTTATCTTTGCACGTTTGATATTTTCAGAAATTTCAAACCCAGAATCAATTAACGACAATTCACCCTCAGACTGGATCGCAGCAATATTTATCCTGCCTTCAGGTGCCATCAAATAACTTCCTTTTATATCTATTTCTCCACCAATGAAAGACATCGTCTTTCCTGTATCAATACCAAGTTCGCTAACGCAATCCATTTCAATTTTTCCATGATTGTCACCCAGAAAACCAAAGGCTTTGGGGGGATCAGTTGAGAGAAGGTGCTCGGATGAAACAACATAAAATCGCGAATTATCTTGCATAACAAGATAATCTGCAGTGCTTATATGAAAAGATCCATTAAGATCCAGCTCGGCATTTTCTCCAAAAAAAACTCCCGCAGGATTCAGCAAATAAAAATTTGCACCAGAAATTTCAGAACGTAAGGTGCCATCAATAAAGGACTGCTCCATACCGGTTACTCGACTGATAATATTGGAGATATGCTCAGGACCTGTAAATGTGGCGGTTTCATTGGTATCAATATTAAATTTGCTGAAACTGTGAAAGAGATTATGACCTTGTATTTTGCCATGTTTCGCCTCAATTTCTATTATAGCATCGCTTACCGGCAACGCTCCTTTGAATTCAGGGTTCATTGTGCCATCTAAAATAATTTCCGAAAATACGTTTGATGTCAATATTATTATTAGTATTAACAATATGATAGATATTCGATACATTGTATTCTCCTTTGTTGTACATCAGAAAAATCTCATTTGATGCGTTTATTTTTGGAAAACAGATAAAAAATGCATAATATTTAAATGTTCGACATCCTTGTATGGTGAGTCAATTTTTTCATCAAGGGAAACAACGATTTTAGGAATGTTTAAATTTGTATAATATAAATTTCCAAATTCACGATCCCAAAGCATTTTATTTTCATTGATATCGCCCAGTTGCCAGCATACCTGAACAAGAGCCGATTGATTATTTTTTTCAATATAAAAATCAATTTCAAGATTTTTGTTACGATAACCCAAAAACCGTTGAACCTTGTAATTATGTCTCAAAAGTTCAATATATATCATGTTTTCCAGCAAACGTCCTTTTTGGGTTTGCGTTTTGTAATTCGCAAAGCAAAGGTCACTCAGATAAATTTTATCTACACTTCGCTTGAGAATATCCTTTGAACGATAGGAATACGTTTCCGGGGAATAAACAAAATAGACATCTTTCATATAATCAATATATGTTTTTACCAGAGAACTCGTAGATTGACGATTTTCGAATTGTTTCCTTTGCATTTTCATATCTTTTAAAATGATATTTGATATGCTTTTTATTGACAGTTCCTGGGCAAAAGACGTTCTGCAAAATTCTATAAGCGCAAACAATAAACCTGGATTTGATGGATTATAGCGCAATATGATATCATTTTTCACTGTTGAATTCATAATATCTGATATCAGCTGCAATCGTTGTTCTTCATCATTAATCTTTAATACTTCCGGCATTCCCCCTTCCCTTAAATATTTTTCCAGATGAATCATGTCATGGCTTATATGATTAAATCTGCAAAATTCCGCAAATGAAAAAGGGAAAACCTGTAATGTTGTGTATCTTCCACCCAGTTTCGCAGACAAATCCTCTGTCAGCATTTTTGAATTAGAGCCTGTAATCATTAGACGACAGGGGATGGATGGATCTTCAAATATAGATGCAACATTTTCATCCCAGTTTTCCAATTCCTGAACTTCATCTAAAAAGAGCATACAAGGGTGTTCTTTATCAACATGATTTTCAATCCACCATTCAACGATAGCAATAAAGTTTTTTTCCGCTTTGATATCAGCAATTGGTTTCAGGAAAAAATTGATGTATAAAATATTTTTCTTGGGAATGCCTTCATCCCAAAGCATTTTTATATATTGACGACCAATAACGCTTTTTCCACAACGACGCTGCCCCATTATACTTGTGACAACATTGATATCCTGTAATTGCGACAGTTTTGACAGATAACTTGAACGTGTCAAATTTTTGGGCGGAAGTAAGAATTTTTCAGTGCCTGCCTCCCAAAAAGATCTTAATTTTATTTTTTGTTTTAACTGTTCTAAAATCATTGAATTATCCTTTATGCAGTTTATAATTTCATATTACAATATGCATATAGATAATGCAATAAAATATTTCATATCAATTTCTGCATGAAATATGTGCAATCATTCATTTTATATAAATTATTGCACATAACGAAGAATAAGCCTCCACCGCAAAAAATAATAAATGGTAGCATAAAATATGGGCCGTAAAAGAAAAATGAATTAGAAAGGAGAACTGTCCCCGAATAAATTACACAAATAATTCTGAACGATCTCTGATAATACTGCAAATCTTTTGAATAATCACTTTTCCACCATATTTAGGAATAATTTTTTTTGCAATTAAATCAGTGGAATGATTCAATTTTTCTGAAAGTTGGCTGGCTGCTTTAAACATGTATTTTGTGTTGATATTATTTTCTATAGCAAAGCCCTCCCAATGTCTTTTTTGAATCCATTTAAACCGATTTTCCCTTCCTATTTTCATAGACATTTTATTAGATAGTTCAGGGTAAACCAGGGTTGACATCAGGTCATAAAAGGGGGCCAAAACAATTTGGCCATTTTTAAATAAAATAGACAAATTTTTTCCATGGGCATCTGCATTTCCAATAAGGTAGTTAAATATAACCCATTCCATCAATTGTTTTCTATCAACAACCGGTCTTATGCTGTTTTTTTGAATTAAATTAAAGCAATCAACAAGACCAGGACCTCCTTCACTTTGATATTTCTGATCTGGCATAAAACCTAAGGCCTGACAAAAATCTTCTTGATGAATTCTTTTTATATTTCCAGTTTCATCAGCTTCTCTGTCATATCTGTTGATAACGTATATTATATTTTTTTTTGTTTTCCATACAAACACTGACTCAACATTAATTCCAACTGACTTTGCCAACATCATGCAAAAAGCCTCGTTTTGCACAGAATCAAAAAAATATGGATTCTGGGGTTTAATAATATGAGAACTTGGCAGATTTCCAGTTGGAAGAAAAAATCTGTTATTTTTAAATAATACTGGAAGCTTTTCCTGCGCACCCGCAAGTGAGAGTCTTAGATTGTTATGACTGATCATTAAAGGTCGTTTAATTTTTTCGCTGATCATTGAATCAAGTTTTTTATCTGATAGTTCAATATATTTGCCAACATTTTTGGCACGAATCCCTTTTTGAAATAAAGAAACTGCGCCAGCGCATTCTCCACCAATTTTTTTTAGCAGCGCAAAATCATTATTTTTTGAAATTTGAGAAATTTTTGCAATAGAATCGCGAACATTTCCTTCAGGCAAAAGGTTTGAAAAAAAAGGTCGCGAAATATCATTTTCAAATGGCGCAATCTGCAAGGGAAGAGATAAGGAGATGGGATGTGAATCCGGTGAGTTAAGATAATTCCTGTCATAGCAAAAAACGAAAGCTCGCTTTGCATCGATATATAACTCTCCGATTTTAATATCATTTTTAAACAAATGAAGGATACTCATTATAAAGATTTTTCCTTTATTATAACATCATAACCAAAAGATTGTAGTACATGAAAAACCTTGCCAATTTGAAGTGTTTGCTTTCCATTTTCCAGTTCAGACAAAAAACGAATACCAACATTGCACATTCCCGCAGCTTCTTTCTGAGTTAATCCAAACGCCTTTCTTTTTTTTTTACCAAAC